>DAIRFT010000045.1:0-5375 GCA_036794885.1 Thermocrinis sp.
CATCTCTTAGACCCTTCAAAAGAGGCTCTGTGATAAATATGTAATCAATACGCATCCCCTGGTTTTTCCATATGGCACCCCCGATGTAATCCCACCAGGTAAACTCCACCTTGTTAGGGTATAAATACCTGAAGGCATCCACAAAGCCCCAATCTAAGAGCCTTCTTAGGGCTTGTCTTTCTTCCGGCATGGTCCCTATGGTATCCTTGAGGACAACCGGGTCATAAACGTCTATGTCTTCCAGGGCTACGTTCATGTCGCCCACAAGCACGACCTTGTCTGAGGGACTAAAGTTTTTTTCTAAGAATTTACAGAAGGCATCGTAAAACTCCAACTTATAGTAAAACTTTTTACCTCCCCTCTCTTCTCCATGAGGGAAGTAGCAGTTTATGAGCCAAAGGTCTTTGAGCCTTCCTCCTATTACCCGACTTTCCACATCAAACCTCGCATCTCCTATGCCTTTAAAAACATCCTCCAACTCAAACTTAGAGCATATAGCCACGCCATTGTAGGTTTTTTGCCCATGCACATAGCACCTATACCCAAGCCTTTCAAAATCAAGAAAAGGAAAGTTGTGGGTTTCTGTTTTTAGCTCTTGAAGGCACAAGATTTCCACGGGAACCCTCTCCAACCACATAAAAACCAACTCTTTTCTGGACTTTATAGAATTTACATTCCAAGTGGCAACCCTCAGCATAGCCTCTTCATCACCCTTTGCATGGCTTGTAAGAATTGGTCGTTTTCCTCTGGGAAGCCTACGCTGACCCTAAGGCAGTTCTCCAAGTTGGGAAGGTAAGAAACATCTCTCACCAATATCCCCTCTTTTATAAGCTCAGCATGCACCAAACCTGCCGGGTAGGGAGTTTTAAACAGGAAAAAGTTGGCATCGGAAGGAAAAACCTTTACACCTTCTATGTTAGAGAGCTCTCTCATCAGCCTTTCCCGTTCCCTCAGGACCATCTGCACATGTTCCTCTATTATAGGGTAAAAGTCTTCCAACATAAGCTTGGCTATTGCCTGAGAAGGATAGGTTATGTTGAAAGGAAGTCTCAGCTTGTTTATTTCTTTGGCTATTTCCTCCTTTGCTATCAGCACGCCCACTCTCAAGCCCGCTAAACCTATCTTGGAGAGGGTTCTCAAGACCACAGTGTCCTCCCTTTGAAGGGCGTCAGCAAGAAAGGTCTTTCCAGAAAAGTGATTATAAGCCTCATCTATTACGGTAAATACTCCTTCCTGTCTAACCCTTTTGATGGCGTCCTCTCTGAAGCAGTTGCCCGTGGGATTGTTTGGGTAAGAAAAGAAGGCTAAGGAGGGTCCCTTTTCCTCCACCGCCCTCAAGAGGGCTTCCAAGTCCAAGTCCAGGTTCTCTTTGAGGGGCACTTCTACTTTTTCCCTTCCCAAGGCGGTGGCACATATGCCATACATGGGAAAGGTGGGTACAGGATAGAGGACGGGACTGCTTAATTCTCCTACCGCTATGGTCAAATATTGGATGAGCTCGTCGGAACCGTTGCCCAAAACCAGGTTATCCACGGAAACACCAAACCTTTTGGCTATGACCTCTTTTAGCTCTGATGCCTGTGGGTCTGGGTAGCGGTTCAAAGGGAGGGAGGAGACCACCTCCCCTATTTTTCTTTTAACTTCCTCCGGAAATTTTATGGGTAGTTCGTTGGAGGAGAGCTTTACCTTGCAGGGAGTGGTCTCCGTTTTATAGGCAGATAGTTCCTTTATGCGTGGATGGATCATTTACTCCTTCTTTTCTTCCCCTGCCTCTTCCATCTCCTCCTCTTCCTCTAACTCTTCGCCCCTTCCCAGATAAAGCTCCAGTTCCGCCACGGTGGATTCCATGAGCTTATCCTCAAGGATGCCCTTGATAAATCTGTTTAGCTTTCTCTCATCCCCCATTGCTATGCCGTTGAGCACATAATACAGCCTTTTGGGCAGAGAAAGGGTGACCCTTCTGTACCTGGCTCCGCCTTTCTTTCTTCCTCTCTTAGCCATTTTAAACCTCCTCAAAAAGTTTTACGCTAATATTCTACCACAATTTACCTAAATTTATTCAACTTTCAGAAACTTTAAAAGCTCCCTTTTACCCTTTCCCTCCTTGGCTGATGTTATAACAATTGGTGCTTTTGAAAGAAGGCTCAGTTCCTTTATGGTTTTCTCTTTTTCCCTCTGATCTGCCTTATCTCCTTTTGTCAAAACGAGCACATAGGGTAGGTTAAAAGAAGAAAGAAAATCTATCATAGACCTATCTAAGGGTGTAGGACCAACTTGGCTATCTATGAGCAAAAACACCCATTGGATTTTTTCTTTGCACTGGGTAAAATATTTTTCCATCATAAGCCTCCACCTTTCCCTTTCTTCGCCGGAAACCTTTGCGTAGCCATAGCCAGGCACATCCACCAGATATAGCCCATCATCCCACAGGAAGAAGTTAATAGCCCTCGTCCTGCCCGGCTCTTTGCTAACATGGGCTACCTTTTTGCCCACCAGCATGTTTATAAGGGAGGATTTACCCACATTGGACCTTCCCACAAAGACTGCATGCTTTCTGTGATCTTCTGGAAAGTTCTCCCTAAAAGAGCCCACAAAAACTACTCCCTCTTTTCTTCCAGACATTCCTTTACTTCTCCCAACAAGTATAGAGAACCAAGCACCAGCACATCTTCCTTTAACCCAAAAACATCTCCCGCAGAGCTCAGAGGAACGATCTCCCTAAAGTTCAGCCTTTGGGCTTGTTGCACCAGTTCAGATAGCTTTTCTCCTCTGTGGTGGTTGATGGGCACCAAATAGATCTTTTCAGAGAGCTTTCGGAGTAAAGTCATAGACTCTCTCCACTCCTTGTCCTTTAGCCCAGTAAATACGGGAGTTAGCTTTATGCCATGTTTTATCAACTGATGGACTACCCTTTTGACACCATCCGGGTTATGGGCACCGTCTATTACCAGCAGAGGTTTTTCCCTCAAAATTTCCATCCTTCCCTCCCACCTTGTTCTCTCAAGGGCTCTTCTCGTGTTGTCCTCTTTTAGTTTTATAACTTGGCTTACCAAGGCAATGGCTACGCTTGCGTTGTCTATTTGCCACTTGCCCCAAAGCCCCAGCTTGGCGGAGTTTATTGAGAAAAAGTCTGAGCTAAAGTTCTCCAAGTAGGTTTGCATGCCCTCCACTCTGCCGTAGGCAAAAAAGTCCATGCCAGCTACGATCAAGTCCTTCAGATCGCACATCTCCAGGGCTTTGGGATATAGAGGTTCTTTGGGACTGCCGATCACAATGGGTCTTCCGGGCACGTATATGCCCAGCTTTTCGTAAGCCCTCTCTTCGGGACTTTTACCCAGCCACTTTACATGGTCTCTTTGAACGTTGGTGATTGCACAGGCAGAAGGTCTGCAGGTTCTGGTGGCGTCCCACCTGCCTCCCATTCCTACCTCAAAAACCGCAAAATCTACCTTTTCATCCTCAAAGAACTTTAGGGCTATTAGTGTGCAAGCTTCAAAGTAGGTAAGGTTAAACCTCTCAAAGACGCCCTTTAGCTCCTTTACATACTCCTTTAACCTCTCTTGCTCTATCTTTTGTCCGTTCAGCCTCCATCTTTCCCTCTCATCGTAAAGATGCGGAGAGACAAACCAACCTGTTTTGTAGCCATGCACCCTGAGAATGCGCTCCGCAAAGGCACAGGTAGAGCCTTTCCCATTGGTGCCACCCACCAAGAGGGAGACATAGGAGGGCTTTTTTAAACCCACATACTCAACCGCCTTTTCAATCCTCTCTAAGGTGGGTTCAATGTGATAATCTTTTCCTTTATAAAGTTCGTAGAGAATCTGATCTTTTACCATCATCGCCTAAAAATAGTTTAAAATTTTAAACCTCGGCAGAGGCTATGGCTGAAATTTCCCTTGAGGAGAAGGATATTATAAAAGCCCTTAGCAAAAAGCCTTTGCACTTTAACGAGCTTGCCCACCTTTTGTCTTTGGACAAAAAGGGTAGAAAGGCGTTAAAAAAGCTGCTAAAAAAGCTAAAAAAGGAAGGGACCATTATGGTGGATGGCGGAAGGTATAGGTTGGCACAGGAGGAGGTGGTAGCAGGCACAGTTTTGGCAAATCCCAACGGCTTTGGCTTTCTTGAGGTGGGAGAAGGCAAAAAGGATATATACATACCACCCTTTGAGATGGAAAGGCTCTTGCACGGAGACAGGGTCAAGGCTAAGGTGGTGGAATTCAAGGGCAAAAAGGAAATAAGGGTGCTAAAAGTTCTAAAGAGGGGCACAAGGGAGTTGGTCTGTTCTATAAAAAAAGAAAAGGCACAGTGTGTGGGAGTTCCCTTGGACCAAAACAGCTTTCACAGGGTCTTTTTGCCAAAGGATGCCTGCAAGGAGTTAAAGGAAGGCACCGTAATATTGGCGGAAATTGTGCGATACCCTTCCAAAGAAAGCCCAATGTTGGGCAAAGTTAAAAAGGTCCTTGGGCACCCGACGGAAAAGAACCTTATTGTGGATATAATCATCCACAAGTATAAGCTACCTCTGGATTATGAACCGGAGGTTCTAAAGGAAGCTCAAAATCTCTTCATAGATTGGGAGAAGGAGCTCAAGAGAAGAAGGGACCTAAGGGATCAGGTATGCTTTACCATAGACCCACCAAAGGCAAGGGATTTTGACGATGCGGTCGCCATAGAAAAAACACCCGAGGGGAACTACCGCCTCTGGGTGCATATAGCGGACGTGTCTTACTTTGTGAAGGAGGGTTCCGCCCTTGACAAAAGCGCCTTTGAGAGGGGCTTTACCTTTTATCTGCCCGACAGGGCAATTCACATGCTACCGGAGAGGCTCTCTGCGGACCTTTGCAGTCTAAAGCCCAATGAGGACAAGCTTGCCTTTACCTGCGAGATGGTCTTTAGCCCAAAGGGGGACCTGCTTTGGTATGACATCTACGAAAGCGTAATAAGGAGTAAGGCAAGGCTAACATACGACGAAGCCCTGCGACTTATCGTAGGGGACCCAGCCCTTGAGAAGAGGTATCCAGACCTTGTAGAACCACTCAGGCTCATGGAGGACCTATACCGGATTCTCTCTTACAGAAGATGGGAGAGAGGTAGCATAGACTTTGACCTGCCCGAGGCAGAGCTGATCGTGGATGAGTATGGGGAACCTACTGCCATAGTGCCCTATCAACGCCACATAGCCCACCGAATTATAGAGCACTTTATGATCTCTGCCAACGAAACGGTGGCAAAGCATCTTACCAGCGTAGGATATCCCTGCCTTTATAGGGTTCATGAAAAGCCAGACCCAAAAAAGGTGGAAAATCTGCTGGAGATACTGGAGGGACTTGGCTACAAAGTTAAAAGGTTTTCCCTTGAGCCCAAGTTTTTCCAGA
>DAIRFT010000046.1:0-5321 GCA_036794885.1 Thermocrinis sp.
TACACCGACAACATAGAGGAGCTTGTAAGGAAGAGCCTTTCGCCAGCACCTGTGGTGGATATGAGAATTGACCCAAACCAAAAGAGGGTTGAGGTGGCTGTGCCAAGGGAAAAGCTCTCCTCTGCCATCGGAAAAAGGGGTGTCAATGTAAAACTGGCAAACCGAATAACGGGATGGTATATTGATGTAATGTCGGAAGAGGATTTCAGAAGGCTTTCCCAACTAAGGTAATATGGGTTTAGACCTGTTTGTCCAAAAGCTCGTGTATGGTGGTTATGGACTTGGGTCTGCTAAGGGTAAAAAGTTCTTTGTCCGATACGCCGCACCAAAAGAACTGGTGGAGGTGGAAGTTCTAAAGGAAAAGAAGGACTACACGGAGGCAGTGGTAAAGACTGTAAAGATAGGCTCTCAATGGAGAAGAACGCCTCCTTGCAAATACTACACCCACTGCGGTGGCTGTCAGTGGCAGCATATAGAGTATCAAGAGCAGCTCAGGACAAAGGGAGACATACTCTTAGAATCCTTGGAGAGAATAGGAAAGATAAAACTTAGCTCTGTCAATGGTTTCCTTGGTTCCAAAGGGGAGTTTGGCTACAGAACGAGGGTTCAGTTTAAGATAAGGGATGGGCGTTTGGGCTTCTTTGCTTGGGGTAGTGGGGAGCTGGTGCCCATCGAAGAGTGCCTTTTGGCACATCCAAGGATAAACCAGCTGATACCATCCTTGAAAGAAACTGCAAAATTGGTCAATGACCTTCAGGAAGTCCATGTTTTTTACTCACCCCAGGAGGATGAATTCCTTTTAAAGCTCATAACCATAAGCCCTATGGAAACTCAAAAACTGAGAAAGCTGAAAGAACATATCCTGCCTAAAGAGGTGGTGGGCTTGGGCAACTACACTCTGCTCGGTGGAAAGCTCATTAAAAGGGCGGTGGTGGGAAGGGAATGGACCTTTGTTAAAAGCGGGAGGTTTATCCTCAGGGTTAGCAACGATTCCTTCTTTCAGGTAAATCATACCCTCTATGAGGATTTTCCCAAATTGGTGGCGGAGGGGGAAAGGGCAAAGAGGGTCCTTGAGCTTCATAGCGGTGTGGGTTTTTTCAGCTTTTGGCTCTCAGAGAGTTGCGAGTTTCTTTTTGGCTCTGATGCCAATCAGAGTGCGGTCAAGGATGCCATCTACAACGCCAAGCTAAACCAAGTTTCCAATGTCTCTTTTGCCCACGAGAAGGCTATAGACACCCTTAAAAACCATGCGGGAGAGGTCATAGACCTTTTGGTTCTGGACCCTCCAAGGGAGGGGCTCTCGGAGGGTGAGGCAAAGCTCATCGTCCAAAACAAACCCAAAAGGATCATATACATATCCTGCAATCCCACCACCTTGGCAAGGGACCTAAAGGTTTTAACCTCCGGTGGATATAAAATAGAGGGCGTGCATTTGGTGGATAACTTCCCTCAGACCTATCACATAGAGTCTGTGGTTAAACTAACTATTTAGGGGGGTTTTGCTATGGGTAAAGTGTTGGTGCTTTATGATTCAAGCAATGGAAACACGGAAAAGATGGCACACCTTGGAGGCTGTTCTAAAAATCCCTTATTGGGACCGTCCCCCCAGCCTCTAAAGGGACTAACCTACTCCTCACCCTATCCCACACCCCTTCCACCAACACTGGCTTCAGAGGAGAAAGGTCCCTTGGTAAGACCTTTCCAAGAATAGGGAAGAGGAGGGCTACCTTCAGAACTTGCCAAGCACTTTGAAAGGTAGTTTTTGCTACCCTTCCCTGCTCGGGATTCCTTCCATTGGCTCCCTCACATCCGCTTGGCTCACTCTGAAGGCTTTGTATGAGATTGGTTAATAGCTTCCTTGCATTCTCTACAACCTTTAGTTCGCTTTCTAAGGCATTCCTCTTATATTTGTTTGTTTCTTCCTCTAAAAGTTCTCTAAGTTCCTTTTCTCTCTCTTCATACCTTTTCAGTGCAAACTCCAGATATGCTTTGTCCTTCAAAAGCTTTTCATAATTCTCAGGCATGTCCTCTTTAAAGCCCAGTGCTCTCCTGCCTATCACATAGGCACCAGCTATGTCTTTATCTATGCTTAACTGTGGTGCATACTTTAGCATACCTATAGCTGAGGTATAGGCGGGATTTATCTCTACCACTTCCACTCCCTTCAGCATTGCTACTCTTTTTAGCTTTTGCAAGAACTTTTTGGTGTTCCACTGATGAAGTCTTTTTCTTAACTCAGCTTTTCCATCTCCACGCATTCCTTTTTTGAGTTTCTTTAGGTTCTCTATGGCTATAGCTTTACCTTTCTGAACGGCTAAATCCACTATCTGATGGGCTAATATCCACTCTTGGTGGTCTTTGCTGTTTTGGGATAGCCCTAAAAGGTGGTGTAAGCTGATGGTTTGATAGCTTACTAATTCTCCAGTTTTTGAAACTTCAGCTATGGCTAAGTGTATTGGTGATGCGTTTGTGTCTATGGCTATTACTCCGTTCTCTTTGGTGTATTTCACTTCGGGCGTTGGGATTTCAAAGGATACGCTTCCATAAATTTCTCCTTCCCTTAGCTTTAACTCCACTGTATAAGGAAAATAGTATTGGGTTTGCCAACTTTCTAAAAGCATAGCCATAAAGTTCAGCCACTTGTCTTTGTTGTTGCTTGGTTCTCTTAATACTTTGGCATAGATGAACTCCCTGTTCCCTGTAGTAATCCTAAGGCAAAGCTGTCCGTTTAGGTCTTCAAACCTTGCCAATCTGTTTCCTTTATCTGCCTTTGACCCAATGCTTATAAGGGTTCCCTGTCTTATCTCCCTCCACTGCCCTTTAAGTTTTTCTCTTGCTTTCCCTGAAAGGTGGTTTTTGCAAAGCTTTTCAAAAAGTCTTCTGCCACCAAACACTACTGATTTATCTGTGGGATATTGCTTAGCTTTGTATATGGCTGAATCAATATATTTTGTTGGCAATTCAGGGAATAACTGTCTTAGTCTGTGATATATTTGGGCATGAGGATTTTTTGTTTTTTCTTTTTCCAACTCTTTTAGCATATTGTATGCCACACGAATGGCAGAGGATTGCTTACGCATAAGCTTTATAAGTTTTTCTTTGTCTTCCTTTTTCAGTTCAAGCTTGAGCTGTAGGCTAACAAACATCAGGGTTAGATTTTAGCTTTAAAATTCTTGTGTGTCAATGGGTTTGTATTTTTGGAACAGCCACATGTCCATTCTAACCGTTCTTATGAACTTTGGTTTTTTGGTCTTTGGGGTAACGGACTATGTGGGTAAGAGATTCACACTGCACTACGGGGCGGTTGTTGCTGGAGAGCCTCGCTCCGAGGAGGAAAAGGAAGCTTGCAGAAGGCTTGGAGAGAGATTAGCCCATTATGTGGCAATCTTTTTTGACGGCAAGAAGGAGCTCTTGGAATATATAAGGACCTTTGAGGGAAAGTTCAAGGATTAAAAAAAGTGGCTTTGAACTCCTCTAAAAACTTTTCCCTATCGCAAACTACGAAAATCTCTTGCACGGAGGTGCCGTTTTTGTATAAAAGCTTATAGCCAGTGGGTGTTTCGTACTTCAAAAACAGACCCTTGGAGCCTATGCCTTTGTTCTGCCGGACGATCCTGCCGGGAATTATGGACTTTACTGAGCTAAAACCAGAGAGCTTTTTTAAATACTCCTCCAAGCCCTCCAGAAGATGATGCTCTAATTTTACCTTTCCCCTTCGGTGTTTTCCCATAGCAAGCTCTTGGCATCTACCACCTTGCTGTTGGGCACTACCAGATCTGCCCCAAGCTCCTGAGCTTTCTTTATTAGCCCTGTGTTTTTGTGCCCGCAGTAGGCTATGACCCTTTTGGCTCCCTTTTCCTTTAGCTCCCTTATGATCTCCGGTGGATTAGCTTCCAAATTTACAAAGACCACATCTTCCCCCTGCCAATCCTTGCCCACTCGCACCTCGTAGCCACTTAGGGAGTTTTTTACCCTGCTTGCTAATATTAGGTTGCTTTCTATCAGTAGTATTTTCATCTTAACTTCTCCTTTAAAAGTTCCAAAGCCTTTTCAAAGTTCTCCGGCTTTGTGCCCCCACCCTGCGCCAAGTCATCCCTACCTCCGCCCCCGCCACCAAGGACCTTTCCTACCTCTTTTATAAGTTCTTTGGCAGAAAGGCTACCCACCAAGTCCTTGGAAAGGGCAATGAGGGTAGAGAGTTTTCCTTCCCTCTTGCTTGCCAAAAAGACAACCGTTTTTGTTCTTCCTTGCCTGAACTGGTCTGCCAACCCTCGGAGAAGGTCTCCCTCCACATCTTCCAAAACTCCATAAAAGAGTGTGTATTCCTCAAAGCCCTCTTCCTTTATCCTTTCCTTTGCCTGTTTTCTCGCAGATTCAGACTTTACCCTTTGCAGTTCCCTTTCTAACTCCTTTACTCTTTCTTGGAGTTTGGAGATTCCTTCCAACACCTCTTCTGTGCTGACACCCAAGCCCTGTGCCACTTGCCTTAGGGTCAAGGATTCCAAAAACGCCTCTTCCACCGCCCATCTTCCCGTTTTTGCAACGATCCGCCTCAGCCCCGCCCCTATGGAAGATTCGGAGATGATCTTAAAGTAGCCTATGTCTCCGGTCCTTGACACATGGGTGCCACCGCACAGCTCCTTTGAAAAATCCCCCACGCTCAGCACCCTTACCCTTTCTCCGTATTTTTCCTCAAAGATGGCTATTGCACCCTCCTTTATGGCTTCCCTGTAATCCTTTTCCTCTACAATCACAGGCTCATTCTTTCTTATCTGTTCATTGACCAGCTCTTCAACCCTCTTTAGCTCATCCAAACTCAAAGCCTGAAAGTGGGTAAAGTCAAACCGCAGGTATTTGTCCGCCACCAAAGAACCCGCCTGTCTTACATGTTCTCCCAGCACAAGCCTAAGGGCTGAATGCAAAAGGTGTGTGGCGGTGTGGTTTCTTTTTATGTCTTCCCTTCTCTCCCGGTCAATGCTTGCGATCACTTGGTCTCCCACCTTAATGGTTCCCCTCACCACCTTTCCTTTGTGGCTTATAACACCATCCACAGGAGATTGGGTATCATCCACCACAAAGAGACCATCCACAGACTCAATACTGCCCGTGTCTCCTATCTGTCCGCCCCTTTCCGCATAAAAGGGAGTGATGTCTAAAAATACTTCTCCCTCTTCTCCCTCCTTCAGTTCAGAGACGAGCTCACCATTTTTCAAAAGGGCAATGACCTTTGATTGGGCTACATACTGCTCATAACCCACAAAGGTGGAGGTTCTCCCTATGTTTTTGAGGTGTTGGTATGCAGGTTGGACCTCTTTGGTTTG
>DAIRFT010000047.1:0-5221 GCA_036794885.1 Thermocrinis sp.
AAGGTGGAGCTTCCTGCTTCAACGCATGATGGCTTTTTAGGTATCCCATAAGGGATACAGTCATCCACCAGAGCATGCTCCCCCCTACGCCAGCCACACCCAGGCTTAACTTCGGGTCGTTCCAACCCTACCAAGTATAGGTTTATAGATGCATTCACATCCCTGTCGTAGGCTGTCCCACATACAGGACAAGTCCAAATTCTTTCATGCAAAGCCAAGTCCTCTTTTTTATAACCACAGCAATGGCATAGCTTGGAAGATGGGAAGAACTTATGGACTTGAATAAGAGTTCTCCCATACCACTCTGCCTTATACCTGAGATAGGTCAAAAACTTTGACCAGCTACTGTCTGAGATGGACTTGGCAAGGTTTGACTGCATTAGTCCCTTCACATTTATGTCCTCCACCACCACGACTTGGTTTTCGTCTATGATGGCTTTGGACAGTTTATGCAAAAAGTCATTCCTTGCGTTGGATATGTAAGCGTGTAATTTAGCAAGCCTTCTTCTTACCTTTTCATAGTTCTTTGACCCTTTTTGCTTCCTTGATAAATCTTTTTGAAGTTTCTTTAGTCTTTTCTCCGCCCGCCTCAGGTGTATGGGATGTTCTACCTTATAAGTCCCAAAATCGTTGGTAATAGTGGCAAAGTGTTCAAGCCCCAAATCTATTCCACAAGCTTTACTTTTAGGTTCTATAACCTTATTTCTTGGTTCCTCTGTTTCTACCAAGATGGAAACATAATACTTACCGTCTTTTGTCTTACTCACGGTGGCAGATTTTATCTGTCCCTCAAAAGTCCTATGCAGTTCAATCTTTATTCCATCTTTTATCTTTGGTAGATATAACAACCCTTTTTCAAAATCCACTTTTATGGAACCATTCACATTGTTTGTAGTGTAAGACTGCTTATCCTTTTTTCTTTTGAACTTAGGCAATCTAAAGTGCTTTGGGTTTTTGAAGTAGTCTCTGAAGGCTTTTTCAAGTTGCAACTGCACATTAGCAAGGGCAAGGCTATCCATTTCTTTGAGAAAGGGAAACTCTTCTTTATACTTGGCGGGCGTAATTCTTGGTATGGGTTCTCCCTTTTCGTAGGCAGACAGCTTTTCTGCCAACATCTTGTTCCAAACAAACCTACAACACCCAAAGGTCTTGGCGAAGTATTCCTGCTGTTCTTTTGTAGGATAAATGCGGTATTTATAGGCTTTTTTCATTTTTCTGTATCCTGATGTATTTCTAATGCCTATTATATCTCAAGACAGAACTTTTATTAATCCTTTCGCAATTCATCCCTATCTTATAGAAGATTGAGACTTTTTACGGGTTTGCGGTTAAAATATTCCCTCCGTGGCAAGGTATATCTTCGTAACGGGCGGTGTTCTATCTTCCTTAGGCAAAGGGGTATCCTCTGCGGCAATAGCATCCCTCCTTGAGGAGATGGGCTACAGGATCACCCTTCAGAAGCTGGACCCTTATCTAAACGTGGACCCTGGAACCATGAGCCCTTATCAGCACGGAGAGATTTATGTAACAGAGGATGGTGCGGAAACGGATTTGGACCTTGGGCATTATGAAAGGTTTACCAAAGCCCAGATGGGCAGAGAAAACAACATCACCTCTGGGAGGGTCTATTTCAACGTCCTCCAGAGGGAAAGAAAGGGAGATTACCTTGGTGCAACAGTTCAGGTAATACCCCACATAACCAATGAGATAAAGAGACTAATAAGGTCCATTGAAAAGGACCACGACTTTGTTATCGTGGAAATTGGTGGAACTGTGGGAGATATAGAGAGCCTTCCCTTCTTAGAAGCCATCAGACAGCTTGGAATGGAGCTTGGCAGGGAAAACTGCGTCTATGTGCATGTAACCTATGTGCCCTATGTAAAAAGTGTGGGAGAGCTAAAGACAAAACCCACCCAACATTCAGTTAAAGAGTTGAGGGCAATAGGCATTCAGCCAGATGTTTTAATATGCAGGTCTGAATGCGAAATACCAAAGGAAGTAAAGGAAAAGCTATCTCTTTTTACAAATGTTAGCCCTTCTGCGGTAATATCCGCCCACGATGTGGAGACCATTTACGAAGTGCCTTTGATTTTCAAAAAACAGGGACTACATCTTTGGCTTGCCAAAAGGTTTAACTTGGAACCTAAGGACAGTGAAGGAAAGTGGGAAAAGATCGTCAGCATAATAAAGAGCGCAAAAGAAGAAGTAAAGGTAGCCCTCGTGGGCAAGTATGTTAGCCTAAGGGATGCATACAAAAGCGTGGTGGAGGCACTTACTCACGGAAGCATCGCCAACCGTGTTAAACTGAACATCCTGTGGGTCAATTCGGAGGACTTTGAAGAAGAACTTTTACAGAAGGCTGACGGCATACTGGTGCCAGGGGGCTTTGGAGAAAGAGGTATAGAGGGCAAAATTAAAGCTATCAACTACGGAAGGCTCAGCAAAAAGCCCACCTTTGGTATATGCCTTGGTATGCAACTTATGTGTGTGGAGTTTGCAAGGAATGTTTTGAACCTTAAAGGCGCCAACTCTACCGAGTTTGACCCTAACACGCCCCATCCAGTTATTGACATAATGGAGGAACAAAAGCAGATAGAAGAGTTTGGGGGCACCATGCGTTTGGGAGCCTATCCGTGCGTGTTAAAGGAAGGGACAAAGGTCAGGGAAATTTACAAAAGGGAGGTAATATACGAAAGGCACAGGCACAGGTATGAGTTCAACAACGCTTACAGAGAACTCTTTGAAAGGAATGGCTTTGTTATTTCCGGGCTTTCCCCCGACGGCAGGTTGGTGGAGATAATAGAGCTAAGGGACCATCCTTGGTTCATAGGTTGCCAGTTTCATCCCGAGTTCAAGAGCAAACCTTTTAACCCGCACCCTTTGTTTGTATCCTTCATAAAAGCCTGCATTGATGCAAAGCTTCAGAGAACCACCGACACAATCGCCCCCACATCCCTAAAATCTTCATCCTCTAAATGAATATAGTTTTCTGTAAGTGCCCTTCCTTCCTCCAAGATTATAGCCCTAAGGGTCTTTCCTTTCATTGAACCTTTGAATTCCTCCCTCTTTTTTTGGTCCAAAGCTTTAAGCAGTCTAACCCTCTCTTTCTTTATCTTTTCTTCCACCTTTGGGAGCATCTTGCTTGCCTTGGTGTGAGGTCTGTCTGAATAGCTAAAGACGTGAAGGTAGGCAAAGGGTAGGTTTTGGACAAGTTTATAGGTTTCCTCAAAATCTTTTTGTGTTTCTGTGGGAAAGCCCACTATAATGTCTGTGCCTATGGCGGATATGGGTCTCCTTCGGACTATAGTTTCCACAAGCTTTGTGTATTCTTCCACCGTGTAGTCCCTCTCCATAAGCCTCAGGATCCTGTTGGAACCACTTTGAAGGGAAAGGTGAAAGTGGGGTGCGATCCTTTCTTCTTGTGTGATTAGGTCCAAAAGCTTTTGGTCTATCTCGGACGGATAGAGGGAGGAGAGCCTAAGGAGTTCTATGTCCTTTATGCGTCCCAGTTCCAAGAGCAGTTGATAGAGGTTCGTGTTTAGGTCCCATCCGTATTGGGTTAGCTGGGTGCCTGTAAGGACGATTTCCTTAAAGCCCCTTTCTGCCAAGCCCTTCACCTGCTCAAGGACCTTTTCCATTGGCACGCTACGGAGCTTACCCCTTGCGTAAGGGATCACACAAAAGGTGCAAAAGTTATTACATCCTTCCTGAACCTTGAGAAAGGGTCTTACCCTCTCAAAAAAGACCACCAGGTCAAAGTTTTTAACTTGGCTATCTTTGAAGATGTTATCCACAAAGACCCTTTCACCTCTGTCCTGAAGGTAATCTTCAAGGATCTCCACAAGCCGGTCCTTGTGGGAATTCCCCACCACCAAATCCACCTCCTTTAGCCTTGCCAGTGCCTGTGGGTTTGTTTGGGCATAACATCCCGTAGCCACCACTATAGCCTTTGGGTTTTCCCTCTTTGCCCTGTATATAAACTGCCGGGAGGACCTATCCGCCTCGGAGGTTACGGTACAGGTGTTTATTATGTATATGTCTGCTTGTTCTTGAGCCCTTGCGTAGCCCTTCTCTGTTAATTTCTGGGCTAAAAGCTCACCGTCAAAGTAGTTACTCCTGCACCCAAGGTTGATGACAGAAAACTTCATAGGGATTAAAATATAAACCATGGCAGGGCACAGTCATTGGGCACAGATCAAACACAAGAAGGCAAAGGTTGACGCACAGAGGGGAAAGCTATTTACAAAGATCATAAGGGAAATCACCGTAGCGGTCCGGCAGGGAGGACCAAACCCGGAAACCAACCCTCGGCTCAGGGCTGCCATAGAAAACGCTAAAAGGGTAAACATGCCCTCGGAAACCATAGAGAGGGCTATAAAAAAGGGAACCGGTGAGCTGGGTGGAGAGAACTACGAGGAGGTTATATACGAGGGCTACGGTCCTGGCGGTGTAGCCCTGATGATCCTTACCACCACAGACAACAGAAACAGAACCACATCGGAAATAAGGCACGTCCTATCCAAGCATGGGGGAAACTTGGGCTCTTCCGGTTGCGTCGCCTTCCTCTTTGACCGGGTGGGTCTTATAGAGGTCCCAAAGGAAAGCATATCAGAGGAGGAGCTATACGAAAAGGCTATAGAGGCGGGCGCTGAGGACGTGCAGGTAGGAGAGGAGCTTTATCTCATCTACACCCTTCCGGAGGAGCTATACCAAGTTAAAGAGAAACTTCAATCTATGGGTGTGTCAGCGGAGAAGGCTGAGATCACCTACAAACCCAACAGCACCGTATCGGTGAGCGACCCAGAGACCGCCAAAAAACTCCTCAAACTGTTGGAAGCCCTTGACGAGCTGGAAGATGTGAAAGAAGTGATCGCAAACTTTGACATGGCAGAGGAACTTATTAAGGAGGCATGACTATGAAAAAGCTTTGTTTTTTTGTGGCGTTTGTTTTGGTCTTTGCCCTTTTTTCAGACATTTCCTTTGCAAGGAAAGGAAGCGTATCTCCTACGCCAAAGGTCCTTACCCCATCAAAAGTAAAACCCTACCAACCAAAGGATTTTGAGAAGGGCAAGACACCCACACAGCAAAAGGACATAAATAAAACCCAGCTTGAGAAGTCAAGGCTTACAAACCAAGCACAAAATCCCATATACACAAACCCTCTTTTTAGGTGGCTTGTGGGAGGTTTGATACTGGGAGCTCTGCTATCTTTACTTTTGGG
>DAIRFT010000048.1:0-5216 GCA_036794885.1 Thermocrinis sp.
TGGACAGGGACGCCTTCCTTTACCTCTATGGCTTGATGGAGCCCGTCGGACCACCTCCTACCCGGAAGGATCCTTCCGGTGAATTCATCCACTATCAAAACCTCCCCATCTCTAACTATGTAATGCACATCCCTTTTAAAAAGCTCGTGTGCCCTGATGGCTTGGTTTATAGCATGCAGAAGGTCTATGTGTTTAAGGTCATAAAGGTTTTCAATACCCAGGAACTCCTCAAGCTTTCTTATGCCCTCCTCTTTGAGTTGCACCGTTCTGTTCTTTTCATCCACCACGTAGTCCTCATCCCTCCGTAGCTGTCTTACCGCTTGGTCAGCCTTGTAATAGACGGAGGTGTCCATCTGGGAGGGACCAGAGATGATAAGAGGCACCCTTGCCTCGTCTATGAGGATGGAATCCACCTCGTCCACTATGGCGTAGTGATGACCCTTTACTTGGACGGTCTCCTCAAGACTGAAAGCCATGTTATCCCGCAAATAATCAAAGCCGAATTCGTTGTTGGTGCCATAAGTTATGTGGGCTTGATAGGCTGACCTCCTGTCGCAGGGCTCCAGTTTTGTAAAAAAGGCTTTCTTGGCGGACACATTTACCATTTCGGAGGGCAAAATCTCTTCAAAGTAGCCCTTGGGCCAAACCCTCCAGTCCTCCTCTATCGCCCTTTGAACCAGTTCTTCATCCACCCACTCCACCCGGTAGGAGCTGTAATCGGAGTTTATTACACCCACCTCTAAGCCCAAAAATCTGTATATGGGACCCATCCACTGGGCGTCCCTTCTTGCCAAATAGTCGTTAACCGTCACCACATGGACACCCCTGTCCGTTAATGCGTTGGAGTATGCGGAGGAGGTTGCCACCAAGGTCTTTCCTTCTCCTGTTTTCATCTCTGCGATCTTACCCTCATGAAGGACAAGCCCACCCAAAAGTTGCACATCAAAGAACCTCAGCCCGATGGTCCTCTTTCCCGCCTCCCTCACCAAGGCAAAGGCAAGGAGCACCTCTTCGGTTATCCTCCCTTTGGTGATCTGGTCCTTTAACTCTTCATTCTGGGACACTTTGTAAAAGAGTTCCTTTGAGAGGGAGACAAGCTCCCTGTTGGTGAGCCCATCCAACTCCTTTTCTTTTTGGTTGATCTTCTCCACAAACTTTCTTAGGCGCTTTACTTCCCTTTCGTTTTTCGTGCCAACGATCTTCTTTAAAAGCCAATCTATCATAGCAATAAGTATATTACAGTTCCACCATCACCTCTTCCAGTAGCTTAATAAGTTTGCTTAGCCTTTCTTGCTCTTGTGTTAGCTCTTCCACGCTTTGCCTTGTCTTTTCCACCTCTTCTGGTGGAGCCTTCTCCAAAAAGTTTGGGCTCTTTAGCCTTGCGGACAGATTATCAAGGGTCCTTTCCACCTCTTGGAGCTTTCTTTTGTAGGATTGGATCAACTCCTCCACTTTTGCGCCAAATTCCACGGGGATGTAAAACTCAAAATCCTTTGAAAAGCCCCCTACGGTGGCTGGTGGTCTTTCTCGGACTTCCACCAACTCCTCCACCTTTGCTAAAGAGAGGATGTACTCTTTAAACTCCTCCACAAGCCCTTTAGAGTCCTCAGCCCTATAGTAGAGCTTAATCTTCCTAGCGGGTTCTATTCTAAGGTCGCTACGCAGTGCCCTTATGGAGGTGATAATTTCCTTGAGCCTTTCAATCTTTTCCTTTGCCTGCGGATAGACCTCTTGAGGATTGTATTGAGGGAACTCCTCCAAGGAGATGCTGTCCTTTACTGCAGTGGGAAGGTTCAGGTATAACTCCTCTGTAATGTAGGGAATAAAGGGATGCAACAGTTTTAGAATGCGGTCAAAGGTCATTAGCAAAAAGGACTGGGCGGTGATCCTTTCCCTCTCAATCCTCTCCTTTTCCTCTGGTGGTGCGTTCTCTTCCACCTTGGCGTAAAGTCTTAGCTTGCACATTTCTATATACCAATCGCAAAACTCAGACCAAACAAAGTCATAGAGGGCTTGGCAAGCGTTGGAGAACTTATACTCGGAGAGGGCATCGTTTACCCGTTGGGCGGTCTCGTTGAGAAGGGTCAAGATCCAAAGGTCCTCCGCCCTTGGTGGTGCAGAATAGGGTAGCTTTGTTAGAAGGTCTTCATCCAAGTTCATCAGTATAAACCTGCCCGCGTTCCAAAGCTTGTTGGCAAAGTGCTTGTATCCCTCAAACCTCTTTTCCGAGAGCCTTATGTCTCTGCCCTGCTGGGTTAGGATCGCCAAGGTGAACCTCAGGGCGTCAGCACCGTACTTTTCTATTATGTCAAGAGGGTCTATCACATTTCCCTTGGTCTTGGACATCTTCTGTCCCTTTTCATCCCTAACCAAGGCATGTATATAAACATCCCTAAAGGGAATATCCTTCATAAAGAACATACCCGTCATGATCATCCGGGCTACCCAGAAGAAGATGATGTCAAAGCCCGTTACCAAAAGGTCTGTTGGGTAAAGCTTTAGGTCCTCGGTGTTTTCCGGAAAGCCAAAGACACCAAAGGGCCATAGGGCGGACGAAAACCAAGTGTCCAGAACATCCGTCTCCCACTCAAGCTTATCAGAACCGCAGTTTTTACAGTAAAGCATAAACTTGAACTTCTTGGTTTGGGAGTTGTATTTATATCTAACGCTACGGTTGGCAAGCAGTGCGGTAGGGTTCAGGTCTTGGGTGAAAAAGAGCCTCAAAGAGTGGGCGGATACATCGGTGGAGTGGTATTTATGGAAGACAAACTTTTTGTAAAATTCCAAGACCGTCATCTCCGGATGGACAAAGGACGGAGACTTTAGCACCTCCTCCACCTCCTCCGGTGTGAATTCTTCTTTGACCTTGCCGTCGGCGATCAGGTCGAAAATCAGCTTGTCGTAGACCCTGTCAAAGTCATCGTCGGTGAAAAGATTGACATGCCCACAGTCTTTGCAGTACCAGACGGGTATTCTATGACCCCACCATATCTGCCTTGAGATGCACCAGTCTTTGAGGTTTTCCATCCACTGGAGGTATATCTTTTTCCAATTTTCGGGCACAAAGGCAACCCTCTTTTCCTCTTCCCAAACTTCCTTTTCCCTCTCCCGCTTTACCCTCAAAGACCTTTGAACAGGCTCCAGTTGAACCTCTCCCTTTTCTAAGAGCCTTTGCCCCTTGTAATCCAAGAGTTTTAACCCCTCTTGGTCTGCCACCAGCATGAACTCGCCGGAGAGGTTCTCCTCCGAGTATTCCCTGATAAGGGTTAATGTTCCTTTTACCTTCAGGAGCATGTGGGCGTTTTTGTGCTCCTTTGCCTTTTCTTTTGCTACCCCAAAGAGCTCCTCCCTTCCCTCTGGGATGTATATGAAGGACAGCACACCCTCCTTTTTGCCCACCAAAAAGTCTATGCCTTCTTTGATAACAACCACCAGTTTAGTCTTTGAGCCTTCCGCAACCTTTATAACCACCTCCAAGCCTTGAACATACAGAATTTGAAGGTTTAGCTCCCTTTCTTGCCTTTGGGTGTAGCCAAGCACAGCCTTTATGGCGGGCTCCTTTATCCTTGGGTCGGATACCTTTAAGAACCACTGGGTAGACACCATGGGCTCAAGGACGGTTTTACACCGGTAGCATTTGCCCACCGCGTGCCTGTGGCTCTCCACCTTCTCAAGTAGCCCCAACTCCTCCAGCTTTTGCACTATCCTCTGCCTTGCGGTGTATCTATCCAAGCCCGCAAACTCTCCGCCATTCTCGTTTATCCGTGCAAATTGGTCCATTATTTGAACCATGGGAAGGTTGTGGCTCTTTCCTATCTCAAAGTCCAAAGGGTCGTGGGCGGGCGTGATCTTCACCGCACCTGTTCCAAACTCAGGCTTCACCCTTTCGTCTGCTATTATGGGTATCCTTCTGCCTACCAAGGGCAGTATGGCGTACTTTCCAACCAGATGCTTGTATCTTTCGTCCTCGGGATGGACTGCCACCGCGGTGTCTCCCAGCATGGTCTCGGGTCTTGTGGTGGCAACGGTTATATAGCCGCTTCCATCCTCCAAGGGATACTTTATGTAGTAGAGCTTTCCTTCCTCCTCCTCATGCTCCACCTCAAGGTCTGAGAGGGCGGTCAGGTCCTTTGGACACCAGTTGACTATGTACTCATCCCTGTATATGAGACCCTCTTCGTATAGCCTTCTGAAGGCATACCTGACGAGCCTTGAAAAGCCCTCATCCAAGGTGAACCTTTCCCTCTGCCAATCTACGCTGGCACCGAGCTTTATAAGTTGCTCCCTTATGCTGTTTCTGGAGATGGGCACCCACTCCCAAACCCTCTTCAAAAACTCCTCCCTTCCCATCTCAAGGCGGTTTTTGCCCTCCTCTTGAACCTTTTTATCCACCACATACTGGGTGGCTATGCCCGCATGGTCAAAGCCCGGCACCCAAACCACATCCTTTCCTAACATCCTCTGCCACCTGCACACAATGTCCTGAAGGGTTATGTTGAGGGCGTGTCCCATATGCAAAGAGCCCGTCACGTTGGGCGGAGGGATCACCACCGAAAACTTATCCTTTGGCTTTTCTATGTGATAGAGCTTTTGGGAGAACCACCTTTGGGCGTGCTTTTTTTCAATCTCCGTGTGGTTGTAATCTTTTATGTCCTTCATGAAGAGAAAATTATAAGCTAATCCAAAACCTCCACCACACCCCTGTCTATAACCTTGCCCCTAAGCAGTTTTCCACCGGAGGTCTTTACTCTAACCACCTTCCCCACATGTCCCACATCCAAGGCGGTTCCCTGTCCCTCAATTTGTATATTTCCGCTACGAAAGATTACTTTTATTAGGTCTCCCCTATTTACCGCCGGCGATAGTTTCATAACAGACCTTCTCAGTATTGAACCCTTTGGAATGTCCGTGCTTGCCCTGTAGTCCTTTAGCTCCTTTGGGTCTATGAGAAGGTCTTTGGGAATGCTCTTGAGCCATCTCTCTTCCACATCAAAGAGCTCCGAAGAGAGCAATTCTCCCTTTTTTATGTCTTCCCTTGCCCTTAGGAGCTTTGCCCTCCAGAGGGCATCCACCACCGCGGTGTATCTGTTTCCTTCAAACTGAAGATAAGCAAAAGCTCGCACCTTTCCGTATTCCATATCAAGCTCCACCTTTGGCGCACCTTCTCCCTTTCCATCCCAGTTGAGGAGAATAACCTTATTAACCCTAACATCCTC
>DAIRFT010000049.1:0-5212 GCA_036794885.1 Thermocrinis sp.
GCTAAAAGGTTCTTTCCATTCTGGACATTCCTTAGTTCGCTTTCTAATGCATTCCTCTTATATTGGTTTGTTTCTTCCTCTAAAAGTTCTCTAAGTTCCTTTTCTCTCTCTTCATACCTCTTTAGGGCAAACTCCAAATATGCTTTGTCTTTCAAAAGCTTTTCATAATTCTCAGGCATGTCCTCTTTAAAGCCCAGTGCCCTTCTACCTATCACATAAGCACCAGCTATGTCTTTATCTATGCTTAACTGTGGTGCATACTTTAGCATGCCAATAACTGATGTGTAGGCGGGATTTACCTCTACCACTTCCACTCCCTTTATCGTTGCTACTCTTTTTAGCTTTTGCAAGAACTTTTTGACGTTCCAATGGTGAAGTATTTTTCTTAGCTTAGCTTTTCCATCTCCACGCATTCCCTTCTTAAGCTTTTTCAAATTCTCTATTGCTATAGCTTTACCTTTCTCAATAGCTAAATTCGGTAGCTGATGTGCCAATATCCACTCTTGGTGGTCTTTGCTGTTTTGGGAAAGTCCTAAAAGGTGGTGTAGGCTAATAGTCCGATAGCTTAGTAGTTCTCCAGTCTTTGATACCTCTGCTACGGCTAAGTGGATGGGTGATGCGTTAGTGTCTATGGCTATTACTCCGTTATCTTTGGTGTATCTAACTTCAGGCGTCGGGATTTCAAAGGATACGCTTCCATAAATTTCTCCATCCCTCAGTTTTAACTCCACTGTGTAAGGGAAATAGCTTTGAGTTTGCCAGCTTTCCAAAAGCATAGCCATAAAAGTTATCCACTTGTATTTGCTGTTTCTGGGTTCTCTTAACACTTTGGCATAGATAAAATCTATATTTCCTGTGGTAATCCTCAAGTGTAGCTGTCCGTTCAAGTCTTCAAACCTTGTTAGCCTGTTTCCTTTGTCTGCTTTTGACCCAATGCTTATAAGTGTTCCTTGCCTTTTTTCTTTCCACTGCTTTTTTAGTCTTTCCCTTACTTTTCCTGTAAGGTGGTTTTTACAAAGCTTTTCAAAAAGTCTTTTACCTCCAAACACCACTGGTTTATCAGTAGGATATTGTTTAGCTTTGTATATAGCTGAGTCTATGTATTTTGTTGGCAACTCAGGAAATAGCTGTCTCAGTCTTTGGTATATTTGGGCGTGTGGGTTTCTTGTTTTCTCTTTTTCCAACTCCTTTAGCATATTGTATGCTACACGAATAGCTGAAGATTGCTTACGCATCAGTTGGATGAGTTTTTCTTTGTCTTCTTTTCTTAGTTCAAGCTTGAACTGTAAGCTAACAAACATCAGGGTTAGATTTTAGCTTTAAAACTCTTGTGTGTCAATGGGTTTGGATTTTTAGAACAACCTCAGTTCAACATTGCCAGTATCTGATGCCTTAGAATGTGGGCTGGTCTATAGTCTGGGGCGATCTTGGTGGCGGTTTCTAGCTCCTGCAGGGCGTCCTTGAACATGCCCTTTGCCAGATATACACGGGCAAGGTTTATATGTGGATAGTGCCTTGGTTCGTAATTTTTGGCGGTTATAGCCTTTTTCAGCCAAGGAATAGCCTCATCATACCTTCCTAAGGCGATAAGGTATGAGCCTATGTCGTTGTAAGGATTGCCAAAATCTGGGTCCAGTTCTATAGCTTTCAAGCACAGTTCTATGGCAGTTTCGTAATCGCCCTTCATGCTGTATGCCCAACCCATAAAGGTGTATGCCTGGGCAGTTGGGTAAATCTCCGCAGACTTTTCGTAAAGTTCTATTGCCTTATCAAGCTCGCCAGTCATATGAAGCATGTATGCCTTCTGAAATAGTTCTTCCGCAGACCTCTTCAGCTCTTCCATGCTTACTCCTCCTTCTGGATTAAATATAATCTGGCTAACAAAATTTGACAACAGGAAACTAAAGTACCTCCAAAGCAAAAAAGCCCAGCTACCACCTTTGCACCAAATGGGTGTTAAATTATTAAGCTAGCAAGTGCTTTATCTTTAATATTTTCCCTAGGCTCAACCACTTTGCCCACCACCATAACCGCAGGAGGTTTAACATCAGGAGGTTCCTTTGCGAGACCTTCTAAGGTGCATACCACAAACCTTTCCTCAAAGGTGGTGCCCCCTTCAATAAAAGCTACTGGCTCCTTTGGGTCTCTTCCAATCTCCAAAAGCCTTTGGACGAACTGCATGTGTATGTGGAAAGACTCTTAAAGGAGGGCGCTTTGCAGTTTTAACAAGAAAGGGGGCACAAGCCCCCAGTTAGGTTCAGGCTTTGAAGTCGTTTATAGGCAGTAGGGAGGTGTTCTTGAGCACGTCCTCCAGGTTGCCCTTTAGCTTCCTTACTGCCACCCTTGAAGCCTTATACCAAGGTATGGTGGTTTTGGGGTCTGTGTAGTCGGTGGTAAGGTGATTGAGAGAACCCTTCCAGTGATACATTATGCCGTATATCGTTCCGGGAGGGGGTGCATCGTTCGCATACACAAGGGCTATGGCGGTGCCCTCCAAGTTATACACCTCTACAATGTCTCCACTCTTAATTCCAAGCCTTCTGGCATCCTCTGGGTTCATCTCTATGTAAGGCAGGGGTATGGTATAGACCTTCTCAGGCAGATGCCTGTCGTTGTAGCCCGTCTGCCAAATTATCTGCGACCTTCCGTTGGTGAACCAGAAGGGGAATTTCTTGTCGTTGCCATCTTGGAAGTATTTGGTGATCTGGGGTGGGTAGAACTTCATGGGGTCGGGTTCCCATGGGTCTGTGCCAAACCACTTGAACTTACCATCTGGTGTGCCAAACTTGTGCACATACCTTCTCTTTGTGCCCACAAGCTGTCCCGTCTTGGGGTCTATGCGAACGGGAGTCTGTATACCCTCATAAACAGCCCGTCCGTCTTTTCAAGACCTTCAAGGATCCTCTTTGCCCTCTCCTCAGAGCCGGCGGGCTCTCCTGCCAGCTTTGCCTGTTCAGAGAGATATCTTGTAAGCGCAAGCGTCCTTTCGTGCACCCTCTTCTTATAGGCTTGAGAGTTGGGTGTGGATAGATACGGGTCTGTTCCAGCCACAAAATAGACCTTAGCCCTTGGGTCGTTCTTTACATACTCGTCTATGTTGGGTGGTGGTCCTCCTGCGTATATGGAGCCCACAAGCTTTGCCCTGGATTCGCCGTGAGGTCTAACATAGCCCTCTTGGTGTCCGCCCAGTCTTCCACAGCCCGTGCCGGGTTTTCCGTAGTTTCCAGTAAGTGCAGCAAGCTGGGCAATGGATGCAATGGTGTCGTAGTTCTTATAGCCCCATATTACACCCTTTTCGTATATGGTGAGGACTCTTCTTCTAAAGCCTCCTGCTTTGGGCTTGGCGATCCACTCCGCCGCCTTTTCTATGTCTGCCCTCTTGACTCCCGTTAGCCTTTCCACCCTGCGCATAAACTCATCGTAAGGGACATCAAGCATTAGGGATTTCTTCTTGTAATCTTCAAAGGTCTTCAGGTCTGTCCTCTTTTCCACAAACTCTTTGTCCCACCATCCCTTTTCCCAAACAGCCCTTGCTATGGCGTTGGCAAGCACATAGTCTGTTCCAAGGTTTGGTCTAAGGTGGAGGACCCTATCGGGTGCCACTGCTTCAGCAACTGTTACGCTGGAGGTCCTCCTGGGGTCCACGATGATCATCCTTGCGGGTTCTGCGGGCTCTCCCTTCAGATACTCTTTCTTCTTTTCCTCTATGGTTGCGCCTTGGAGGTTTGGTAGCATGTGCTCTGTGTAAAAGACGGATCCAGTTTCAAAGGGGTTAGCACCCCAGAGTACGATGGTGTCTGCAAGCCTTGCGTCCTCGTAGGTGTAGTTAAGCTCGTGGGCTCCCCTTTCCCTTTGCCCCCACACCTCGGAGTTGTAGGCGGGTCTGTTGTGGATGGAGAGCATTCTGGTGCCCACCGCTACGAAGAAGAACTTTCCTACCGCCCAGTTGTCCTCAAAGCCAGCACCAGAGTTTCCATGGTCGTGGATCTTCATTGCTATAGAATCCGGACCCCATTTGTCCTTGACGCCCTTCACTACCCTTGCGATAAGGTCTATGGTTTCATCCCAGCTGACGGGCATAAACTGATCCCCAACTCTTACCAGCGGATAGTGTAGCCTGTTTCTGGTGGGCTTTGTGGGTGAATAGGCTGCCTGTGCGTTGGTTCCACCCCTTATGGAGTAGTTTCCTCTGTTTATGGGCGAGTCCTTCGCGGGCAGTATGAGTATGTTGTAAAGCTTGCCGTCTTCACCCTTTACTACATTGTACATAGTTTCAGTTATCGATTGGGTTTGCAAAGCTACTCCCTGCTTGGAGAAGTCTATACCTAAGGCGTTCTCCTCGGGCTTTAGACCACCCTCCTTGCCCACTGGCCACCTATAGACGTTGTAGCCACAGCCCACATTATAGTATTGGCAGACGGTGGTAAATTTTTGGGCATCCTTTGGTGGTATTGGTATGCGGTCCTTTCTTGCAAACAGTGCCATGGCTTACACCTCCTTTATTTTTTGGTAGTTTTCAAAACATTTCTAACTCTTCCCCAGATGAGCCCTTCCACTCCCTCCGCGTATATGTCTCCTGTCCTTGGTTCAAAGCGTAGGATTATCTGAGGGAGCCACTCAGAAGCGTGCCCTTGATAGCTCTGTCCGTTCTTTGCGGGGTCAAACATAGAGTAGTGGCACGCACACACAAACCGCCTTTTGGAATAGCTAACGGGACAGCCCATGTGGGTGCATAGGGCGGAGTATGCCACTATGTCCCTATCTGGTCCCACACCGCCATAAGCCCTTTCTCCAAGCTTGATGAGCACCGCGGGAGAGTTTGCATCTGGGTAGTTAAAGCTCACCAGCTCGCCTACTTTCAGATTCCTGATGTTTGCCACCTTTACCCTTGGGTAGGGCTGGCTCGTAAGAGCCTTCACCAACTCTGGCGAAGTCAAGAGAGCGCCCATCGCTGCGCTCCCCCCTATGAAGGTCCTTCTGGAAATTTTTGTCATAAACATCACTACACCTCCTAACGGGTTTCACTTTTTACTTATTGCAAACTTCGTGCCAACTTTAAAACATTGAAAAATCAAGAATTTTCAAAAGGGAACATCCCTGAGAATGCCCAAATTTTGACAATGGTTGCTCAAAAATTGAGAAAATTTTGTTTGAGGTTCTTTAGTCTGCTTTCCAGGGTGTTTCTGGATATTCCCAAAAGGCTCGCCACTTT
>DAIRFT010000050.1:0-5147 GCA_036794885.1 Thermocrinis sp.
GGGGATGTGCTCTTTGTGGTTGAGGCTATGAAGATGGAGAACGAAGTGCGTTCACCCATAAGCGGAGTGGTGGAGGAGGTTCTGGCACAGGTGGGCGAGACGGTCAATCCGGATGAGGTGGTTGTTAGGATCAAGCCCAGAACATGAAGGTTTTTCTTTTGGAGGATGACACAGACCTTTTGGAACTTTTAACCTACCATCTACAAAAGGAAGGCTTTGAGGTTGTTTCCTTTAGCAAGGGCGTTGAACTCTTGGAAAGGGTAAAGGAGGAAAAGCCAAGCCTTTTTATCTTGGATGTGATGGTGCCCTCTTTGGATGGCTTCAGGGTGGCAAACATCCTCAGGTCCTCTCCTGAAACAAAGGATGTACCCATGATTTTTTTGACCGCCAAAACTGCGGAGGAGGACAAGCTAAAAGGCTTTGAGCTCGGGGCGGACGACTACATTACCAAACCCTTCTCTATAAAAGAACTTTTGGCGCGAATAAGGGCGGTTATGAGAAGATATGGCACCTTAAGGGAGGGTGGGATTGTAAAGCTTGGCAGTTTGACGGTGGATATGGAAAGGATGGAAGTGAGAAGAGACAAAGAACCCATAAACCTGACAAAGACGGAGTTTGCCATTTTGAAAACCCTTTTGGAAAATTATGGAAAGCCAGTAAGCAGGGAATATTTATTGGAACAGGTCCTGAAAAAGGAGGTCTATGATAGAACCATAGATGTTCATGTAAAAAACCTTAGGGAAAAGTTAGGAAAGGAGGGCGAGTGGATAAAGACAGTTAGGGGCGTGGGGTATAAATTAGAAGAATCATGAAATGGTTTATCCTTGCCTTTTTGAGCATATACCTTCTTATGAACCTCTATGTGTATCTTAAGTTAAGGCACAAGGCTACATTACTGGTCCTTGCTTTGGGCTTTTTCTCTCCCTTTTTGATGAGGTATGCGGACGCTAACTTCTCTCCTTCCCTTTCCTATATCGTAGGTCTTGGCACCCTCCTCTACATGGGCTTTTTGCTATACTTGGTTGTATCCTTCCTTCTTTTGGACCTCTATTCCCTCTTTGTTAGGGCTATGCATTCCATCTTTGGGATAAACCCTCTACCAAGACCAAGCAAAAAGTTATCCATTGTCATAGCCCTTTTGCTTGCTTTTAGTCTGTCCGCTTACAGCTACTACGAAACCCTAAAGCCGGAGGTCTATCACTTTCATATAAAAACTGACAAGGTTTCGCAGAGAATAAGGATCATGCATATCTCCGATGTGCATTTGGGACCCGTTATGGGAATGGACAAGGTCAAACTCATAAAAGAGGTATATGAGAAATACAAGCCAGACCTTTTGGTATCTACGGGCGACTTGGTGGATGGAAACATGAAGAGAAAGGACGGACTGGCTCAGGCCCTAAGGGAGATGTCTCCGCCCTTGGGTAAGCTTGCGGTGCTTGGCAATCACGAGTATTATAGGGGTGTCCAGCAGGCTGTAGAATTTACCGAGGGTGCGGGCTTTGTGCTACTCAGAGGCTCTTGGGTGGATTTGGGCTCCCTTATTGTGGTAGGAGTGGATGACGACGACTGCCGATTTTTTAACGCCTGCGTAGGACCTCTCAGCGAGTATGAGATCTTAAAAGACCTGCCAAAGGATAAGTTTATCATTGTTTTAAAGCACAAGCCAAGGGTGGATAAAAGGGCGTTGGGGCTCTTTGACCTTATGCTTGCGGGACACACCCATGGAGGGGGCTATTATCCCATTGGAAAGTTCATCATTCCAAGGCTGTTTGATGCTAACGCAGGATGGGTAGATTTGGGGAAGGGAAGTGCCCTCTTTGTTAGCAAAGGTGTTGGCACAGGCGGTCCTCCCATGCGCTTTTTTGCACCACCGGATATGGCTATAATAGATGTTCTAAAAATACAAACCTATTGAAAAGTTTCTGGGAAGTGATATAATTTTAACTGTGAAAAGCTTTCAGAGCTTGCTGGATGCCCGTTGTGGGACCAATGGAAGGAACCCTGAAGACGGGATGGATTTTAAAATCCTTGTCATTGTCCAGCAGGTTCTGAAGGTAGCCCTCCTCTTCCCTGTTCTTGAGAGGAGAATACTCCTCTCCTCCCGCAAGGGAGTGTGGGACAGGGTGAGGAAAAGGTTAGTTCCCTTATCCGCTGGGGGGACGTCCCGATAAGGGATTTTTAGAACAGCCTCATAATAGATATAGAGTGAATAGTGAATAAGGTAGTCATAGTTGGAAGACCGAACGTAGGAAAATCTACCCTCTTTAACCGCCTGGTGGGAAAAAGGCTTAGCATAGTTCATGATATGCCCGGCATTACCCGAGACGCCTTGGAGGCAATCGCCCACTGGAAGGATAAAAGCTTTTGGGTGGTAGACACGGGAGGGCTTTTGGAGGACAAAGACTACATAACCCAAGAGATCAGAAAAAAGGTTCAGGAGTTATTAAACCAAGCGAGGGTGATCCTTTTTGTGGTGGATGGAAAGGAAGGCATTACCCACGCGGACAGGGCAGTGGCGGAGCACCTGTATCCATACAGGGAAAAGGTCTTCTTGGTGGTAAATAAGATGGATGTTAAAAGTGCAAAGGAGAACCTCTACGACTTTTACAGCTTGGGCTTTGAGAGGGTATATCCTATATCCGCCCAACATGGAAAAGGTGTGGGAGAACTGCTTGACGATGTGGTTAGTTTGCTTCCGGAGGAGGAGGTTGCCCAAAGGGAAGGACTGAGGCGTTCTTTTGTTGGCAGACCCAATGTGGGAAAGTCCTCTCTGGTGAATGCGGTGTTGGGTAGCGATAGGGTGATCGTCTCTCCAATACCGGGCACCACCCGGGATGCGGTGGAGGTCTATTTTGAATATAAGGGAAATCCACTGATCTTAGTGGATACTGCGGGCATAAGAAGACCTCCCAAGGTAGAGTATGGGGTTGAGTTTTTCTCGGTGGGAAGGTCCATAAGGGCTATAGAGATGTCCGATGTGGTCTGCTTGGTGGTGGACCTCTCGGAGGGTGTGGTTCATCAAGACCAAAGGATCGGAGGGCTCATAGCAAGAAGATACAAAGGTTGTGTGATCGTGGGCAACAAGTTTGACCTGATAAACTCCACCGAGGAGGAAGTTAAAGAGTACTTGAGAAAAAGGCTAAGCTTTTTGGACTACGCACCCGTTGTGCTGACCGTTGCCACAGAAGGCAAGGGAGTGAGAGAACTCTTAAACAACGTCCTATTGGTTTATCAAGACTACTGCAAACAGCACAAAACATCCTTTATAAACCGATGCGTGGAGAAGGTTCTATCAGAAAAGGCACCGCCCGGCAGGATAAAAGTTTATTACGCATACCAAGAAAGCACAAAGCCACCTACCTATGTGCTATACACCAACGACCCAGAAGAGTGGAAAAGCCACTACAAAAGGTTCTTTGAAAGAAGGTTAAGAGAATGCACCAACATAAAGCACGCACCCATTAGACTGATCCTGAGGTCTCGGGAGGAGTAATGAAAGTTTTCTTTGGTGGGAGCTTTGACCCAGTGCATTTGGGACATCTGCTTATAGCAAGGGACCTCTTGGAAGAGCTCAGCATAGAGGAGCTTGTCTTTTTGCCCGCCTATCAATCACCGCTAAAAGAACCTCACAGGGCAAGCCCGGAGGATAGGCTTGAGATGTTAAAGCTTGCAATCAAAGGGATGGAAAAATTTTCCATAAGCACACTGGAGTTAAAGAGGAAGGGTGTATCCTACACGGTGGATACCGCCAAACAACTCTTCCAAGGACTAAGGGAAAGACCCACCTTTTTGATAGGTGCGGACGGTGCCCTGACCTTGCATTTGTGGAAAGATCCCGACGAGCTGGTAAAGCTCGCCAAGTTCATAATCATAGACAGGGCTTCTAAGGGTAAGGAAGTGAAAACCTACTTCAAAGAGAGATTTCCACAGCTAAAGGAAGACGAGGACTATCTTATTCTTAGCATAAGGAGGATTGATATATCCTCCACTGAGATAAGGCAGAGGATAAAAGAGGGAAAGAGCATAAGGTGGCTGGTGCCACAGGATGTGGAGGAGTATATTCTAAACAGGGGACTTTACAGATGAGGGTAGGGTTCTACGGAGGAGTGGAAGGAGTGACGGGCAGTTGTTTTCTCTTAGAGACAGAAAACAAACAAAATCCTAAGAAAGTCTTGGCTTTGATGCATACATACCCACATACGGAGAACTCTTGGAGCTTTAATATTTATCTCTATGGATTATACAGCACTCATAGACTACGGAATGGGAAATCTCAGGAGCGTAGAAAAGGCTCTAGAGCATGTGGGACTTAAAGTTATCAGAACCTCCGATGCGGACGTGGTAAAAGGGGCAAGGGCGGTGGTCTTGCCTGGTGTGGGTGCCTTTAGGGATGCGATGGAAAATTTGCACCGATTGAAGCTCTACGGACCTATACTCTCTCATATAGAAAAGGGCAAACCCTTTTTGGGTATCTGCCTTGGACTTCAGCTCCTTTTTGAAAGAAGCTACGAGTTTGGAGAAGAGAGGGGCTTTGGGGTTTTGGAGGGAGAGGTAGTCTTGCTCCCACCGAAGGTAAAAATTCCACACATAGGTTGGAACCAACTCTGGAGGAAAAAGAACTCACACCTGTTGGATGGTATCAGAGAGGGAGATTTTGTCTATTTTGTCCATTCCTACCGAGTGGTCCCAAAGAGGGCAGAGGCTGTCCTAACCACTACCGACTATGGAGAGGAGTTTGTTTCCTCCGTAGAGTATGAAAATATCTTTGCGGTGCAGTTTCACCCAGAAAAGAGCCAAAAGGTTGGGCTCAGGCTTCTCAAAAATTGGGCTTTGGCAAAGGGGTTAATTTATAATCCCTGAAGAGGTGGTTGATAATGTCAAAGAGGGTAATCTTTAAATTGCTTCTATTCTCAGTAGTTCTCTTTATTTTTTCATGTTCCACCACCGTGGCAGTAGGAGAGAGTCCAAGGTCAGAGGGCAGACCACCCGGTTTGATAATAGCCTCTGAGAAGGCTGTGGAAAACGGCAAAAGCACCTTAGGAAAGGACACTGCGATAAAGCTATACATGAGTTTAACAAAGCCCTCGCAAAATTGGCGGTGGTTTGGGTATGAAGATGAACAGGATATTTGGGAAATTCAGACC
>DAIRFT010000051.1:0-5009 GCA_036794885.1 Thermocrinis sp.
TCCAAGAGGGAAAAATCCACGCCATGATCTTTAGCCATCTTTATAAAAGCCTTTATGTCCTTTGGAAAACAACTACCGCCCCAACCTATGCCCGCCCTGAGGAACTCCCTGCCGATCCTCTTGTCATACCCCATTCCTTCCGCCACGAGCCTTACATCCGCCCCAACCTTCTCGCACAGGTCTGCTACCATGTTTATGTAGGAGATCTTCATAGCCAAGAAGGAATTGGACGCATGTTTTATGAGCTCGGAAGTGGCAGGGTCCGTAAAGATAATAGGGCATTTAAAGTCTTTGTAAAGCTCCTCCATTATCCGGCGTGCCCTCTCACTTTCCACACCTATTACTATTCTGTCGGGTTCCAGAAAGTCTCTCACCGCACTGCCCTCCCTCAAAAACTCTGGGTTTGACGCCACATCAAACTCTAAAATTTTTCCCCTCCTATTCAAATACCGCTCCACGGTCCTTTTTATGAGCTTATGGGTATTGACGGGAACGGTAGATTTTTCCACCAAAAGCTTGTAGTCTTCCATAAGCTTGGCAGTTTCCCTTGCCACCTCCTCCACCTGAGAAAGGTCTGCGGAGCCATCGGGCTTTTGAGGAGTGCCCACGCATATGAAGATCACATCCGAAAAGCCAAGACCCTCCTTTAGGTCCGTGGTAAAGGAGAGCCTTCCCAAGCTCTGGTTTTCTTTTAGCATTTCCTCCAAACCCGGCTCATAAAAGGGCACCTTTCCCTCTTTCAAAGCCTGAACCTTTTCTGGCAGTTTTTCCACCACCATAACCTCGTTGCCAAGATGGGCAAAGCACACTGCGGTGGTAAGCCCCACATACCCCGCCCCTACTACCGTCAGTTTCATGGCACACCTCCTAAAGATTGTTAAAGGGTGCAGTGCTCAGATATTTGCTACCCCCATCGGGAAAGACCACCACAATGACACCCTCCTCCAACTCTTTAGCAAGCTCCAACGCCGCCACCAGAGCGGCACCGCACGATTGCCCCACAAAGAGGGCTTCCTGCATGGCTAACCTTCTGGTCATCTCGTAGGCGGGCTCCGTCTCCACAAAGATGGTCCTGTCCAAAAAGCTCTCATCAAAGATGCCGGGTTTTATAGAACTTTCTATGTGCTTTAGCCCCTCTATGCCATGAAAGGGATAGGCGGGTTGAACCCCCACCACCTGAATATTTGGGTTGAAGACCTTTAGCCTCCTTCCTGTGCCCATTATGGTTCCACCGGTGCCTATGCCAGCTACCAAGTGGGTAATCCGACCGTTGGTTTGATGCCACAGTTCTATACCCGTAGAATAAAAGTGCGCCCTCCAGTTGGCAGGATTGTTGTATTGGTCTAAGTACACATACCTCTCGGGCTCCCTTTCCACCAGTTCCCTAACAAACAGTATGGCACCATCCGTTCCCTCCAAAGGGTCCGTCAGATAGACCTTGGCACCGTATGCCTTTATGATCTTCTTTCTTTCTTCGCTAACATTGGCTGGCATTGCCAACTCAACAGGCACACCCAAGGCTGTCCCCACCATAGCCAAGGCTATCCCTGTATTCCCCGAAGTGGCATCTATAACCACCTTACCTTCCTTTATGAGCCCCCTTTCCATGGCATCCAAGAACATAGAGAGGGCTGGTCTATCCTTTACAGAGCCCCCTGGGTTAAAGCCCTCCAGCTTGGCGTAGATTTCTACCTTGGGAGAAATATCCTTGGGAATAACGTTTTTGAGCCTAACCAATGGTGTATTGCCTATTAAGTTTAGGATGGAGTTTCTTGCCTTCCTGTAAGGTTCGTCGTGCTGTCCTAAAACCCACATTTAGAGCTTTATGTAAGTATAAAGCAGTTGAGGGAAAAGCCCAAGCAAAAATATAAAGATCAGACAAACAAGCAGGGTAAAGGACTCGCCCGCAGAAAGGGAACCACCCCTGAACCTTACCTCTCCCTCCTCCAAGAACATAACGCTCATGAGCTTTAGGTAATACCCGGCGGAGATTATGCTTGCCACCACAAAGGCAAGGGCTAAAAGCCCAAGCCCAGCTTTTACAAGCCCCATAAACATGCCGAGCTTTCCTACAAACAGAGCCATAGGTGGGATACCAATGAAGGCAAGCAAAAAGATGGATAGCGCTACGCCAAGGACAGGGCTTTCTCTGCCCAAGCCCCTGTATTCTAAAAGATGATGGCTAAAGCCCTCCTGTTTTTCAAAGGCAGAGAGCACCACAAAGGAACCAAGCACCGCAAAAATATACACACCAAGGTAAAAGAGCAGAGCCTTTTGTAAAATTTGGTCCGAAAGGCTCACGCCCAAAAGGAAGTATCCTGCGTGGGCAATGGAGGAGTAGGCAAGTAGCCTTTTGACGGACCTTTGGGCGTAGGCGGTAAAGTTGGCGTAGAACATAGACAGTAAAGAAAGCACAGCCACCAAAACGAGCCAGAGTTTAAATTGGGAGAATAGAAGGGTGAGCTTGACCAGGAGCATATAGATAGCCAGCTTGGGCGCGGTGGCAATGTATCCCACCAAAGGAGTGGGCGCCCCATCGTAGGCGTCGGGCGTCCAAAAGTGAAAGGGAACTGCGGAGACCTTAAGGGCTAAGGCGGACAAAAAGAAGAGAATAAACAGAGAAAACAGACTATTTTGGTCTGCGTAGGGCACCAAAAAGAAGCTTCCCGTCGCACCGTAGTAAAAGACCGAGCCCATTCCAAAGAGGGCAGTCCCCACCGAACCCATCAAAAGGTATTTAAAGGCAGACTCCTTTGAGTTGTAATCTCCCCTCAAAAGGGCAGTTAGTATGTATATGCTAATGGAGGAGAGCTCCACAGAAACAAAGAGGGTAAGAAGGTTGTCTGATGACATAAAGAAGGAGAGCCCAAGGGTAGAAAGGAGCACCAGATAGGGAACCTCTCCGTAGGGAGAGTTCTTCTTCAAAAAGTAGTCATAAAGGGCAAACAAAGACAGTGAGCTGAGAATATACAAAAGCCCCTTCCCAAAGAGCTCAAAGGGACCAACGGAGAAGGTATCAAAAAAGGTCTTTGCGGGCACTTCTACAAAAAAGAGTGAGATAAAAGCAAAGATGGGCACAAAGCCACCCAACACATGGAGGAGCTTAAAGTGTTTTTTATCCAAGAGCAGGTCTAAGAAAAATAGCAAGAGAATGCCAAAGGAGAGGACAAGCTCCGGCAGAAGGGCATTCCAGTTCATATCAACCTCCAAAGACCATCCTTGTGGTATGCTCCATCAACTTAACAAAGGGCAAGGGATAAACTCCAAGCAACACAGAGGACGCAAGAACCAACACGAAGGCTATCCAGTGATGAAGCTCCAGGTCCTTAAGATGGCTCCACTTTTCCCTCCTGTAATCGGATATGGTTTCCTCCTCCAACATAACTCTCTTGTACATGTAAAGGAAGTACGCAGCACTGAGAACCATTCCCACACCCGCTACAAAAGCCCAAACAGGGTAGTTTTTATAGGTACCAAGAAGGATGAGAAACTCCGCCACAAAGCCCGCAAGACCTGGAAATCCTATACCCACAAGACCGCTCAGCATGAACACGATAGCCAAGTTGGGAATGTATCTGGCAAGCCCTCCCAGGTCATCCATGTGGTAGGAGTGAATGCGGTCGTAAATAAAACCCGCAGACATAAACAGGGCAGCAGAAGAAAGCCCGTGGGCTACCATCATGTATATGGCGCCATTTAGGGCATTCCCATCGGACGCAAAGGTGGCTAAGGTAACCAGACCCATGTGGCTTATGGAGGAATACGCAATAAGCCTCTTTATGTGGGTCTGGGCTATTGCCATCATTGCGGCGTATATTATGGCAACCACGCTAAGGAAGAATATCAAGGGCACATAGTATTTGCTCGCCTCCGGGAACATAGGAATGGAGTACCTAACAAAGCCGTAAGTTCCCATCTTTAAGAGCACCGCTGCCAAGATCACAGACCCTGCGGTGGGAGCTTCCACGTGGGCATCGGGAAGCCATGTGTGGAAGGGCCACATGGGCACCTTTACCGCAAAACCAAGCCCAAAGAGTAGAAAAACCACAAGCTGTATCCACAATGGATACTGAATGTTCTTCAGGAAGAAATAATCAAAGCTAACACTTCCTGAAACTATGTAGCCATAAACTACCACCGACGCTATACCCAAAAGCAAAAATATGCTACCAAAGAATGTATAAACAAAGAACTTGTTCGCCGCATAAACCTTTCTTTCGTGTCCCCAAAAACCTATGATGAAGTACATTGGGATAAGCATAAATTCCCAAAAGAGATAGAAGAGGAATAGGTCTAACGCAGAGAAAACACCAAGACAGGCGGTCTCTAGCAGCAAAAAGAGGGCGTGGTATAAATTGGGTCTGTCCTCAATCTTCACAGACCAAACAAAGGCAACCACAAACATAAGGGCGGTAAGCAAAAACAGTGCCATACCCATACCATCAAGCCCCAGACTGAAGGATATGCCAAGGGGCTGTATCCAGGGCAGTTTGATGGTATGCTGAAAGGAAGGATTGTTCCAGTCAAAGTTAAGTCCAAGATAGACAGCGATCAAAAACACAACCACAGAGGTGGCTATGGATATAATCCTTGAAAAGGTGCTGTTTCGGACAATTGCCACCAAAAGGGCAGAAACCAAAGGCAGAAAGATTGCCACCGTCAAAAGCACACCCATCATCTACCTCCCAAAAAGGTTATCAAAACGAGAAGGCTAAAGCCCACCAAAAGGAAGAGAATGTACAAATTCACCCTTCCCTGCTGGAGTCCTTTAAAAAGATTACCGAGGGCAGAGGACACAGCATAAGAGCTATTAACAATTCCATCTACAAACTGCCTTTCAAAGGTAGCATAGAGCACCTTGGAGTATAGCATATACCCGCCCGCCAGTATTTTGTGGTATAACCTTTCCGTGAAGAACTGTTCTCTGAAGGTGGTATGAACTGGCTTTAGAGATTGATACAGCTTTTCTGGGTCCAAAACTCTCTTGACAAACACCAAATATGCTAAAC
>DAIRFT010000052.1:0-4913 GCA_036794885.1 Thermocrinis sp.
GCTTTTGAAGGATCAAGAGGAACTTCAGAGGAAGGAGGGTATATACAAAATCCTTGAAAGGGACTTTAGGGCAGACAGGCTTCAGGAATTTTTAAGTCAGATCATGCTCCAAAGGATCATAGCAAGGGCTAACTTCTACCTGCAAAAATTCACAGCCGGCGCCTACGAGTATGACTTAGAGGGTTCAGACATACTGGTAATAGACAGGCTCTCCGGACACAAAAGAAGCGTAAGCACCCTGAGTGGTGGAGAGACCTTTTTGGCAAGCCTCTCTTTAGCCTTTGGAGTAAGCGACATAATATCCAAGAACGCACCCATAGAGAGCCTCTTCATTGATGAGGGCTTTGGTAGCCTTGACAGGGAAACGAGGGAAGGGCTATCTCAGTTTTTTGAGATGATAAAGCTCAATGCCAACAGGATGGTGGGGATCATAAGTCATTTGGAGGATCTGGCAGAGAAGTTTGACCAACGCATAGAAGTGATAAGGCGAGGAGATAGGTCCTTTGTAAGCGTGATAGTGTGATAAAATGAAAAACTTATGATGACCAGGGTGGGCTGGAGTATAACTCATCAGGAATTTACCGTCACAGACTATTACTACTTTTCAATCCTTCAGAGGGAGGCAGAAAAGCACAACATAATCATAGAGGAGGTGGATCGTTGGGAGAAGCTAAAGGACTATGATACGATCGTGTTCAACTATCCAGAAATTCCCTTCACTGAAAAGGAAGCGGAGGAGGTGGAAAAGTGGGTTTGGGAGCTTGGAAAAAAGGTCATACTGGGCGGATACTATAAAAACGAGGATCACATAGCGGACACCTGCAACACCCTGGCAAGAAGGTTCGGCATGGAATTAAACCCAGATGAGGTGATTGACGAGGCAAACAACCACAACGGAGAGAAATATTTCGTGATAACCTCAAAAATCAGAAGATACAACAAAAATCAAAAAAACGAAGTTAATGTGGAAAAGATCATGCTTGCCTGCAGTGCGTCCATAAAGCCACTCATGCCCGACATAAAGGTGGTGGTCAGAGGAGAGGACACCGCAGTCTCCAACATGGGCAACTATACTCTGCTCATTGCAGAGCAGATCGCACCCACCAGCGGTGGATACTTTTGCCTTGCGGGCACCTGCGTCTTTTGGGACAATTACTCCATAACCCTATACAACAACCTTGAGTTTTCCTTGAACCTGTTGAGGCACCAAACTCCCCTGCAAACCCAAGCGGGCAAGCAGGTGGTCTTTGGTCTATAATAAAAAATCAAAGCCAAGAGGGAGATTTTCCGATGAAGGCACAGGAATGGATAGAAAGACTGCCAGAACAGTTCGTTGTGTATGAAATTACTCCTATATCTCCCAACGCATACAGGGGGATTGTCTTTACCGGAATGGGTGGCTCTGGAATTGTGGGGGATGTGCTAAAGCTCTTTTTAGAAAAGGATGGGGTAGCGGTTCCAGTCCTCTCTCTGAGGGGTTATGAACTGCCTCCTTATGTGAGGGAGGGTTGGCTTTTGGTGGCTATTAGCTACAGCGGAAACACCGAGGAGACCCTGAGCGTGGCGGATGAAGGAATAAAAAGAGGTTTAAAGGTTGTCTGCGTCAGCTCTGGAGGAAAGCTAAAGGAAGTTGCCCAAAGAGAAGGGTTGGACTTTGTGGGGCTTCCCTCTAACTATGCACCGCGCTACGCCTTTGGCTTTATGTTATCGGCAGTTATGGGTTTATTTGGAAAAAAGGATCCCATAGAGAGAATAAGAAAGCACTTGGAAGAAAGCAAAAGAGAAATAAAGGAAACCGCCTACCGCATTGCCCAAGTTATTCAGAACTACATTCCCATAGTTTATGGCACACCGCTGACAGAACCCATAGCCTTCCGATGGAAAACTCAGGTCAACGAAAACTCCAAGACCCTTTGCTACACCGCCACACTGCCCGAGCTCCATCACAATGAAGTGGTAGGGCTTGACAACCCAACAGCAAGGAACCTTTGCCACTTTATCATCCTGTGGGACCCGGAGGACCATCCCAGAGTTCAAAAGAGGGTTCGTATTACAGAGGAACTCTTTAAAGAGTTGGGCTTGGCTCCCATAGTGCTACAAGGCAAGGGGGATACCTTAGAAGAGAGGCTTTTATATCTTGCTTACATTGAAGATTGGGTTAGCTTGTATTTGGCAGAATTTTACGGCTATGATCCACTACCCGTTAAGGTAATAGACCGAATAAAGAGGGCACTGAATGACTGAACTCAATTGGGTAATCTTTGGCTCGGTGGTCCTTTTTGCCCTGTTTTTGGACCTCTTTGTTTTTCATAGAAACCCTCATAAAATATCCGTAAAAGAATCCCTGGTCCTGTCCGCCTTTTGGATCGGAGTTGGCATTGCCTTTTCTGGCTATGTGTATTACACCAAGGGAACCCAAGCCTTTTTGGAGTATATAACGGGCTATTCTTTGGAAAAAGCCCTAAGCTTAGACAACATATTCGTGTTCATTCTTATATTTTCCTACTTTAAGGTGCCAGAGGAGTTCAAACACAAGGTTCTCTTTTGGGGAGTTTTTGGGGCAATAGTCTTTAGGGCGATCTTTATCTTTGCGGGCATTGAACTTATAAAGCTCTTCCACTGGATAATCTACATCTTTGGCATAATCCTCATCGTCTCCGCAATAAAGCTTTTGATTACAGAGGAGAAGGAATTTCACCCAGAAGAAACAATAGTCTATAAGGTAGCCAAAAGGCTTATACCTTTAAAGCCTAACTACAAAGATGGAAAATTTTTTGTGAGAGAGGGCAAAAAACTTTACGCCACGCCACTGTTTTTGTGCCTTCTCCTTGTGGAAAGCTCAGACATTATGTTCGCCACTGACTCGGTGCCCGCCATACTTGCCATCTCCAGGGATCCTTTCATAGTTTATACTTCCAACATCTTTGCCATATTGGGGCTCAGGTCCCTCTACTTTGCCGCAAATGCCATCTTGCCACTCTTTCGCTTTTTACACTATGGGCTCTCTTTCATCTTAGCCTTCATTGGCGTAAAAATGCTGATCTCCCAGTTTTATAAAATACCGGTTCTTGTGTCTTTGATTTTGATCTTCAGCGCCATATTCATCTCGGTGGTGGCGTCTTTATTAGTTAAGAAGAAGCCTTCTCAACCATAACCTTTTGCACCCTTTTTTCATCTGATTGAACCACCTTGAACATAACACCCTGTATGTTTGTCTGTTCTCCCTTTTTTGGGATCCGTCTCAGATGATAGGTCAAAAGTCCCGCTACGGTGGAGTAAGGTCCCTTGGGAAGCTCTACGCCCAAAAGCCTTTCAAGGTCCTCTATCTGAAAGCGCCCGTCTACGATCCACTTATCCTTTTCTATCTCTACGACCCTATCCTCTTCCAGCTCCTCCCGACCCAAGCCTCCCATAAAGAAGGAAGATAGGTCATCAACAGTAACAATTCCCAAAACCACTCCCAACTCATCCACCACTATTCCCATACCCTCCTTGGTGCTTTTAAAGGTCTCAAGGGCTTCTTGCAAGGATGCAAACTCAGGAAAAACCGCAACTGGTCTAATAAAGTTCTTTATGCTGAGGTTACTTCCATACCACTCCGCCAAGTCAAACATGTCCACATATCCTACAATCTCATCCACCCTGCCTCTATAAACGGGCAGTTTTTTGTATCCGCTCCTTTTCATCTCTACTATTGCCTGCTCTACGGTGGCGTTTTCACCGACCATGACCACCTGGTGGATGGGCTTTAACACCTCAGAAAGGTAAGTATCCCTTGCAGACAGTAGCTTTACCGCAAGCCTTAGCTCCTCTCCGTCCGCGAGTTCCTCTCCTATTGCCAACAGGTCCTTTCGGGAAAGCTTTTCCTTAGATAATCCTTCTAATCTTTTGCTCAACTGCCGGCTCAGAACCCTAACCGCCTTAAGAAGGGGCAAAAGAACCCTTTTTAGCTTGCTCAAAAACCAGAGGCTGGGCACCAAAACTTTTTCTGAGTGTTTGTGAAACAGACCCTTTGGAACAAATTCGCCAAAAATAAGAGTAAAGATCACAAGGGTGGCAGAAAAAAGCACCTCCAAACCCGATAAGAACTTAAAGGTCTCCGCCAAATTCAAGATTATCAATGTGTAAAAGGTAGTGGCAAGAACTATGCTAACGGTGTATCCAAGCATTGTTAGGGTTATGTAGTCCTGTGGGTTTTCGTAAAAATCCATCAAAAACTCATACTTGGTCTTTTTGTACAGGGCAAGAATTCTACTTCTGTCCGTTTTTACAAGGGCGATCTCTGAGCCAGAAAAAATACCCTCCAATATAACAAAGAAAACTACCGCAAACAGTAGCCCTAAGATCTCCATCCTATCACTACCCTATCCTGCCCTGAATAATCTTTGAAAATTTTAGGGGAATAATCCTTAAGTAGTTTTTGGACTATCTGCCCCTGGTCATGCCCTATTTCCAAAACAAAAAAGCCATTTTCTTTGAGAAAATCTCCCACCTGCTGGGCAAATCTCTCGTAAAACTCCCAACCTTTTTTGCCGCCTATTAGGGCATCTTTACCCTCCAGCTTTACACCTTCGGGTAGACTCTCCCAAAGTTCCTCCGGTATGTAAGGAGGGTTAGAAACCACAAAATCAAAACGAAGACCTTTTACAGGCTCAAAATCTTTGCCTTGCAAAAGTTTAAGCCTTTTGGAAACACCATAGTTATCTGCGTTCATTCTTGTCAGCTCCAAAGCCTTTGGGTTTATGTCTGTGCCATACATAAACAGCCTTTCCCTTTCTAAAAGCAAGGTAATGGCAATGCAACCGCTCCCCACTCCTATCTCTAAACCTGTGTAATCCCTCTGGGAATCCAACAGCTCCAAAGTTTTCTCCACCAAAAGCTCTGTTTCGGGTCTTGGGATCAAAACCCCCTCC
>DAIRFT010000053.1:0-4700 GCA_036794885.1 Thermocrinis sp.
TTTTTGTTCTGTAATAGCCATACCAGAGGGTCAGAGTGAGGGCAATGAAAAAGGCTAAAGGCACCTCCGGAGATGCATAATGGGCGTTGGCAAAAAATTGCAAAGAGAGAACCATAACAAGAAAGGAGAGCAGGGCAGTTTTAAGGTTTTTTGTTAAAAGCCACGCCAAAATGCCAGACAAAAGCCCAGTGCCAAGCCCCAAAAAGGCATGAAAGAACCTCAGGGCAAACTCGTTGGCGCCAAAGATATAAAAGCCCAAGCTAACCAACCAATAGGTCAAAGGAGGCTTTTCTAACCTCATCTCCCCGTTGTATATGGGCGTTATAAAGTTCTTTGTTTCTAATATACGCCTGCTTGCGTCCGCATAAAAGGCTTCGTTGGGTTGCCAAACCTGAAAGGCACCAAGGTTGAAAAAGTAAATCAAAAGGGAGAGAAGGATCAGAAGGTAGATAGCCATCTTATATATCATAAACCTAAACTTCCCTTAAAATTTACTCCTGTAGATGGGCTTTTTAGATAGGTTTAAGAAAAAGGATCAAGAGAAAGAGACACTATGGACCAAATGTCCCTCCTGCAAGTCCATACTCTACGTGCCAGAGCTAAAGGAGAACCTAAACGTTTGTCCTAAGTGCAACTATCACTTCCCCATGGGTTCAATGGAAAGGGTAAAGTCCCTACTCACCGACTATTCCGTGCTCTTTGAAAATGTTCTTCCCGCGGACCCTTTGAACTTTAGAGACAGCAGCCCATACAAAGAAAGGCTCAGCCAAACCCAAAAGGAAACAAACCTCACAGAGGCTATTGTGATAGCCCGCGGAAAGTTAAAGGATATGGAGCTAATCCTCTGTGTGATGGATTTTAACTTTATAGGTGGCAGTATGGGCTCGGTGGTGGGCGAAAGGTTTTACAGGGCATGTACGCTAAGTGCAGAGCAAAAGATGCCCCTTTTTGCCGTTATAACCTCTGGCGGTGCAAGGATGCAGGAAGGCATACTCTCCCTTATGCAAATGGCAAAGACCTCCATCGGAGTGGGCTTTTTTGACGGAAAGGAGAGTGCCCTACATAACCCTGCTAACAAATCCCACCATGGGTGGAGTATCTGCCAGCTTTGCCTTTCTTGGAGATGTTATCATGGCAGAGCCGGGTGCTTTAATAGGCTTTGCGGGACCCCGGGTAATAGAACAGACCATAAAACAACAGCTTCCAGAGGGTTTTCAGACCGCAGAGTTTTTACTTGAAAAGGGTATGATAGACATGATCGTCCATAGAAAGGATATAAAGGATACAGCCTATAAACTCCTTAAGATGGCTACCCTTAGGAGAGGATGCCATGCTGTATGAAGAAGAGCATCCCTTTGCCATAGCCTACCGGTTGGTGGAGGAACGGAAGTTGGACCCTTGGAATGTAGATATAGCGCAGCTTGCAAACCTATACATCCAAGAAATAAGAAGAATGGAACTTCTTGACCTAAGGGTTCCCGCAAGGGCACTCTCTGCGGCGGTCTTTTTGCTAAAAAAACAGGTGGAAGTTCTCTTTCCAGAACCCAAAAAGAAGAGGGAGAGAAAATACACCCTGGAAGAAATCGTCCAAATGTTTGAAGAGGAATCAGCAGAACAAGCACAGCAGGAAAACCAAACCAACACCAATGGCATTGTGGAGGAGCAGATAAAAACCATAAAGAGAAAGCTACAGGCTTACAAAAGGGAAGTAAAGAAAAAGGGAAGAACAATACCCATACATGTATCTAAGTTTGAAAACGCCCTGAAAGAGATTGAAGAACTAATAATGAAAGGCATCAGGAGATTTTCTTTTTTAGGCTTTGTGGCAAACAGAAATCCAGTTCCCTATCTTATGGGTCTGATGGTCTTATACCAAGAGGGCAGAGTGAATGCCTACCAAAGAAAACCATACTCAGACATTGAGGTGGAAGTGCTATGAGGCATAAACAAATTACTGCGGATGTTTTTTCTTCTGTCAGCAAGCATTACGACACTTTTTTGAACTTTATAACCTTTAGCAGGATCAAAGATTGGCAGAGGACCATGTTGAAAGAGGTTGAAGGAGCAAAGACCCTTTTGGATGTGGGCACAGGAACGGGAGAGGTGCTTTTGCAAGCAGACCCTCAAGCCCTGAGGGTAGGCATTGACCTTTCCTTAAGCATGTTAGAGGTTGCACACAAAAAGTGCCCTGATTGCAGTTTTGTTCTTGCAGATGCGGAAAACATGCCCTTTAAAACCTCATCGTTTGACGCCATTACCCTATCTTTGGTATACAGGCATCTTTACAGTAGGGATCAGTTTTTGAAGGAAGCCCAAAGGGTTCTAAAGCCCGAAGCAAGATTGGCAATCCTTGATATAAACAAGTTTTGGCTCACTCCCCTTTTGGTTTTTCTTATGAAGTTTCCCATAAAACCTTTGGGTCTAATACTCTTTGGCAGGGATAAGTGGGAATTTTTTACACACTCATTGGAAAATAGCCTGAGGGAAGAAGAGCTAAAAAGGGAGCTTGAGTCCAACGGGTTTAAGGTTATCAAGACACAAAAGAGGCTGTTTGGTATAGTCTATATCGTCTCCGCCCAAAAGATTTAGGCTATTGGAATAACACTGACCAACTTTTTATTCTTTCTTGTTTCGAACTTTACCACGCCGTCCACCAAAGCAAACAGAGTAAAGTCAGAGCCCATACCCACGTTCTTGCCCGGATAGACCTTAGTGCCCCTTTGCCTTACCAGTATGTTTCCTGCACGGACTATCTGCCCGTCAAACCTCTTTACACCTAACCTTTTCGAATGACTATCTCTACCGTTTTTTGTTGAGCCACCGCTTGCCTTGGATGCCATCCTTCACACCTCCTGTATTTCTTTTATTATAATCTCCGTGTAGGGTTGCCTGTGTCCTCTCCACCTCTTGTAATTTTTCTTAGCCCTAAATTTAAAGACAATAACCTTTCTGTGCTTTCCGTGGCGCAAAACTTCCGCTATAACCTTTCCCTTTTGAAGGACAACCTCTCCGTTTTCCTTTCCTATTAGAATAGGCTTAAACTCCACAAGCTCCCCTTGACTTAGGTTTAGCTTTTCAACCTTTAACCTGTCGCCAGGGCTTACCCTGTATTGCTTTCCTCCTGCTTCTATAATAGCATACATGTCCATTCCTCCGATTTTAAAGGGGGGCTATGCCCCCGGAGGTGCTAATACTTACTTCTTTTCGCCAGCAGGTTATTGTTGTTCGCCAGCGGGTTGTTCCTGTTGTTCTTCAGCAGGTTGTTGCTGTTGTTCTTCAGCAGGTTGTTGCTGTTGTTCTTCAGCAGGTTGTTCCTGCTCCGCAGGCTTTTGCTGGCAAGATACAGCAAACAGAGCTATGCTTGCCACTCCAACTAGCAATAGCTTCCTCATTTTATTTACCTCCTAAGAAGTTTTGTTCTTAATTATATAGTAATACTCAATGGGCTGTCAAGTTTTTTATAAACTAACTCGCCTATGATACTATGCTTTGGAGCAGAAGTATGAGGAATAAAAACATGCCGGTTTATGTTTTTGAAACCAAGGAATGGGAAAGAAGATATGAAGTGGTGATCGTGTTTGTGGATTCACGAGTGGACAGGGAGGTTATAGACCGACTTCCAAAGCTCAGGCTTATTATTACAAGGAGCACGGGCTATGACCATACAGATGTAAGGTATGCAATGGAGAAAGGTATTGTAGTTTGTAATGTACCTGATTATGCATCCATCACAGTGGCAGAATACACAATAGCCCCTATGCTTGCCCTTTCAAGAAAACTGAAAGAGCCAGTGCAGAGAACTTCAAGGGGGACTTTTTCTCGGGAGGGGTTATCTGGCTTTGACCTTTCTGGTAAAACCTTGTGCCATACACTCCTCAAACCCATCACCTTATAAACGCGAGTAATATAAACCTTCTTAAACCCACCGCTATGCTAATAAACACCGCCAGGGGTCCTGTGGTGGAAACAAAAGCTTTGGTGAAGGCTCTGAAGGAAGGGAAATTGCTTGGGGGCGTTGCCTTGGATGTCTTTGAAGGGGAACAAGCCCTCATAGAGGATGCTTATCTGGATAGAAGTTTTTCTTCGGATATATTGCAAAATTCTCTCTTGGTTTCCTATCTTGCTAAGCAAGAAAGAGTCATAATCACACCGCATAACGCATACAACACTATGGATGCCCTCTTTAGAATGCTCAGCACTGTGGTAGAAAACCTAAGGGCTTTTTTGGAAGGAAAACCCAACAATGTGGTCCATGATCATTTTCCAGCTTTTGTGAATTTCTCACTTAAGTTTTTTAGGACTATAATATATTACACAATGCCCGCAAGAATTCGCTATGAGGATAGAAACCCTGAGCCTCTGCTGGCACCCCAGGAGAGGGTAAAGACCTTCAGGGAGTATGCCCTTGGGTATTCGGTCTCCCTTGCCTTGGACGAGGCGAACAGATGTCTGCTATGCAAGGATGCAGACCAAAGGTGCATAAGGGCTTGTCCCGCTGGTATTGATATACCGGGATTTATAAAGAAGCTCTCGGAAGGGGACCTCTTTGGTGCCTACAGGGTTATTGTGCAGTCTAATCCCTTTCCCTCTGTGTGTGGTAGGGTGTGCCCCCAGGAGAGGCAGTGTGAGGGCTCTTGCATACTACATTACGACACAGTAAGAAACAGAAAAAACAAAGGCTTGCCCGTTAGCATAGGAGC
>DAIRFT010000054.1:0-4647 GCA_036794885.1 Thermocrinis sp.
TGGAGAGCAAAGTTTCAGAGATAAGGGCAAAGCTGGAAAGAGGAGAGTATAAAGTAGAGCCACAGAAGATCTTTGAAGGGCTAAGCAAGTATCTGAGCAGTTCCGACAGATAGCTCAATCTTTTAGGTTCTTGAGGATGAACTGGGCTATGCCCACGCCTCCATTGAGGGCTAAGTGCCTGCTTAAGTTCTCCAAAAAGGCATCGTAATATAACCTTTCCTGAAAGCTTTTATCTTTCATAAATCCTTTGAAGCCCTCTTTCAAAACCTCCTTCAACAGGATCGCCTCAAACTCCTGGGCAAGCTTCTTTTTGTCCTTTGTATATTCCTGCATTTAGCCCATTGAGGGAGGAAGATAGATCTTGGAATCCACAGCGTTTAAAATTATATCATGCTTGAAGAACTTGTTCAGAAAAACAACAGCAAACTTTTGCTTGTAGTCCTTGATGGAATTGGTGGGCTTCCTGTAAAGGATGGCAAAACGGAGCTTGAGCTTGCCCACACGCCAAACCTTGATAACTTGGCAAAGGAGAGTGCCCTTGGTCTTCATATCCCGGTGGATTACGGCATCACGCCCGGCAGTGGTCCCGGACACTTGGGCATTTTTGGCTACGACCCCCTTGAGTATCAGATAGGAAGGGGTATCCTTGAGGCCCTTGGGCTTGGCATTGAGGTAAAGGACACAGACATCGCCATAAGAGGAAACTATGCGACTGTAGAGTATGTAGATGGCAAGCCTATAGTGAAGGACAGGAGGGCGGGCAGGATTGCCACAGAAGAAAACAGAAGAATAACCCAAAGGATCAAGGAAAACATAAAGGAAATAGATGGGGTTGAGGTGATAATGGAACCGGGAATGGAGCACAGGTTTGCACTGGTGCTAAGGTTTCCGCATCCACTACCCGAAGGTTCAGACCAAATAAAGGACACAGACCCCCAAAAGGAGGGAAAGGAACCTCTAAAACCCATAGCCCTGAATGCCGATGCCCAAAGGGTGGCTGAGGTAGTAGAGAAGTTTGTAGATAAGGTGGGTGAGCTTTTAAAGGATGAGCCGAAGGCAAACTATGTGCTTTTGAGGGGCTTTTCCCAAAAGCCAAAGATGAAGGGTTTTGAGGAGAGGTTTGGGTTGAAAGCCTGTGCCATTGCGGTCTATCCTATGTATAGGGGGCTTGCCAGCTTGGTGGGAATGGATGTTATAAACTTTGAAGGTTCTTCCATAGAAGATGAGATAGAAACCTTGAAAAACCTCTGGAACGATTATGACTTTTTCTTCTTGCACATAAAAAAGACAGACTCTTATGGCGAAGACGGAAACTGGGAAGGAAAGGTCAAGGTCATAGAAGAGTTTGACAAAAACCTTCCAAAGATCCTTGAGCTAAAGCCGAGCGTTCTGGTGATCACAGGAGACCACTCCACGCCCTCTGTGCTCAAAGGACACTCTTGGCATCCTGTTCCGGTGCTTTTGAAGTCCGACTATGTGCTCGGAGGAACTTCCCAAAGATTTACCGAGAGGGAGTGCCTTAAGGGAGAGCTCGGCACATTCCCAGCCAAGAAGTTAATCAACCTTATGCTTGCCCACTCCCTGCGCCTTGCCAAGTATGGGGCTTAAGAGAGAAGTCAAAAGATAGGCAAAGAGGCTTACGAAAAGCCCCGCAAGGAGGGAAAACTCATACTCAAAGCCATAGTTTAAAACTGCCCAGACGAAAAAGCCCGAAACCATGCTAACCACTGCGGAGTATTGGTTAGAACCTTTAAAGTAAAGCCCAGCCACCAAGGGAACAAACAAAGACACCAAGCTCAGGGCAGAGGAATCTCCCACCAAGTGAAAGATGGACTCTCCACTGAGGGCAAAGAGAAGGGAAATAAAGCTTATCAAAATCACAGAAAATCTGGTGAGCCAAAGAAAGCCTCTGTCGGAGAGGTTTTTAAACAGCGGTCTCAAGAGGTTTTCACTTAGAATTGCGGAAGGTGCAAGAATGGCAGAACTGGATGTGCTCATTATGGCAGAGAGCAGTGCCCCAAAGAACAGAACCTTTGTAAAAGTGGAGGTATGCTCCATAATCAGCGTAGGAAGCATCAGTTGGGCGTCAAGTTCCAAAAGCTCTGGGTATTTTACCCTTGCAAAGATGGCAAGGATAAGAGGGATAAAGGCAATGGTCAGATACATGAAGCCCGCAGTGAGGGAAGAATAGACTGCAACCCTTTCTGAACGAGAGGACATAACCCTTTGGAAGATATCCTGCTGGGGTATGGAACCAAGTCCTATGGTAATAAGGGCGATGATAAAGAGAAGGAACTCTTGAAGGTTTAAGGATGGAAAGAACTTGTAAAACTCCGGCGGTTGGGAAGCTAAGACTTGAGGGACATGACTAAAGCCTTGAGAAACTTCATACAGGGCAAACAAAAGCCCCACTATGATCATTATGGTTTGGATAAAATCCGTAAGAGAGACCGCCCACATGCCACCCAAGAAGGTGTAAAAGACCACCACCAAAGAACCTATAACAGTTCCAAGCTTTACGCTAACACCGGTGGTTATGCTCAGGATCAAGCCTATGGCGAGCATCTGGGCACCGATCCAACCAAAGTAGGACGCTATGAGAAAAAGGCTCGCCACAATTTCTGCCTTTCTGCCGTAAAACCTTCTGTAAAAATCTCCAAAGGTCAAGAGGTTCAGCCTATACAAGGGCTTTGCAAAGAATACACCCACCAATATTAGGCAGAGGGCTGCGCCAAAGGGGTCTTCTATCACGCCCCAAAGCCCTTCCTTTGCCATCTGAGAGGATGCCCCCAAAACGGTTTCTGCACCAAACCAGGTGGCAAAGGCAACAAAGGTAGCCATAAAGAAGGGAAGATTTCTCCCCGCCAAAAGGTAATCCTTTGAGTTCTTTACAAAGGTGCTTGCATAGACCCCTATGGCTAAGGTTAGAAGTATGTAAAGAACTATAGCAATAAGAAGCATCTCAGTCTAGCTTACCCAGAAATGCCAGCAGGGCTGTTATGGTTGCCGGTGTGATGCCGTCTATCCTACTGGCTTGCCCCACCGTCAGCGGTCTGAACTTCTTGAGCTTCTCCCTCGCCTCGTTTGTGAGCCCGGGCACCTTGTCGTAGTCTATATCCTCTGGAATGACCGCATCCTCAAGCTTTTTTAATTTTTCGTTTAACTTTCTTTCCCTTTCTATGTATGGCTCGTATTTTAGCTGGATCTCCACCTCCTCTGCCACGTAAGGATGCTCTGGCACGCTAACTCCAAGCTCCTTTAGATCCCAGATGGAACGCTCAGAGGTCAAGAGTTGAGAAAGACTGTAAGCCCTAACATCGGAGCCTATGGCAACAGAGACCTTGTGTCCTTTGTAAAACTCAAGCCAAGCTTGAATTTCACTTTCTACCTCTTTCACCAGTTTATACTGTTCTTCCGTCAAAAGCCCCAGCCCTCTTCCCAGCTTGGCAAGTCTCAAAATGGCATTGTCCTGCCTCAGGTAAAGCCTATACTCAGAGCGGGAGGTGAAAAGTCTGTAGGGGTCCATCACACCCTTGGTGGTAAGGTCATCCACCATTATTCCTATGTAGCTCTCGTCCCTTCTGAGATATACGGGCTCTCTGCCAAAGGCTCTCAAAGCAGCGTTTATGCCAGCAAGAATGCCCTGTCCAGCCGCTTCCTCGTACCCTGTGGTGCCGTTAAAGTTGCCCGCGTGAAAGAGCCCTCTTATTTTCTTGGTCTCCAAGGTGGGATAAAGCTCCGTTGGGGGCACCACATCATACTCTATAGCATAAGCTGGTCTTATCAGCTCCACCTTTTCAAGCCCGGGGATAGACCTGTACATCTCCCACTGAACCTCCTCCAGTAAAGAGGTAGAAAGTCCGTTGGGGTAGATCTCTATGGTATCCCAGCCTTCAGGTTCTAAAAATATTTGGTGTCTTTCCTTGTCGGGGAACTTTACCACCTTGTCCTCTATAGAGGGGCAGTATCTTGGTCCTATGCCCTTTATTAGCCCACCATACAGGGCGGTTCTATGAAGGTTTTTTCTTATGATCTCGTGGGTCTTTGGAGTGGTGTAGGTGATCCAGCAGAGGGCTTGGGGTTTTCCCCTTTCAAACCAATAGCTTCCCACTGGCTCTGTCCAGAAGGAGAACTTTGGGGGTGGGTCATCCCCTGGTGCGGGCTCAAGCCCGGAAAAATCTATGGTCCTTCTGTCCAATCTGGCGGGAGTGCCCGTTTTGAACCTCATTAGCGGAAAGCCATGCCTTTTGTAAAAGTCTGCCAGTCCGGTGGAGTTTGGCTCCCAAGCCCTACCACCCGAAAAGGTTTTATCGCCTATGTAAATAAGTCCGTTCAAGAATGTCCCAGTGGTGACCACCACAGCCTTTACTTTGTATTCAAGCCCAAGGCGAGTTTTTACTCCCATCACTCGGTTGTTTTCCACGATAATATCCACCACCTCGTCCTGTTTTATGTGAAGGTTCTCCTGACTTTCGCAGACCCTTTTCATATACTCTCTGTATGCCTTTTTGTCCGCCTGAGCCCTCGGAGACCAAACCGCTTTTCCCTTACGGGTGTTTAACATCTTAAACTGAATGCCCGTATGGTCTATAGCCTTTCCCATCTCTCCACCAAGGGCGTCTATCTCCCTCACTACAATACCCTTTG
>DAIRFT010000055.1:0-3603 GCA_036794885.1 Thermocrinis sp.
AAGACTGTTCAAGGTCTCTCTACCCGAAACGGAGCCTTGGACTGGTTCCTCAAGGTTTGGGAGCAGGTTAAGGACCAGACAACCCTTGTGTCTGTGCCTTCTACACCCTTCCCCGTCAAAAAGGAAAAACCGTCTATCCTCTCCTATCTGCTCTCTGCGAAACAACTTCTCACTAAGCAAACTGAACCCCCAGAGAAGAAGGGTGAGAAGAAGGACAACCATTACCGCAAGAGTGTTCTATCTATGGCTGAATTTTATGAGCTGGAAAGGCTTTTCCAAGCCCACCCCGATAAGAAGATTTCAGAACTCATGCCTTACATGTCCGAGAGAGCTCGCCAGCTTTTTGAACAGGTTCAGCAAGTTCTCAAGGGAGAGCTTGCAAGACTGTATAAGCTCAAGGAAAGAGGAGAGTTAAACTCCGCCCTACGTGTGGTAGAAGAAACAGAGTCTATTATCCGCCTTCTGGAAAACAGCTTCCTTGGGCTCCTTTCCCTGTCATCTGTAATCTTCCACAAGCTCCTTGATACCATCCTACGCAACTACGAAAAGATCTACGGACCTGACCCGGTTTTCCTTGAGCTTCGTAGGGCAGGTTACTATTCTGAGTTCCTGACCAAAACTGTCTACCTACAAGAACAACTGAGAGCTCTGAAGACCCCCAAGTCTAAGGGAGAACCCAGAAAGCTTAAGCTTCCTCCTTCCAAGGTTATAGAGGATGTCGTAAGGTTCTTTGAGGGTTGTCGTAGTCAGGTTTCAAGGCAGGAGCTGGAGACCGCTATTTACGCCGCATGGCAAAAGGAGGACAAGGCTAAGGCTGATCGCTTGGATGTTTCCCGGTGTATAGACCGGTTTGAGGGTGTTTTATGGCGTAAGCTCAACAACGGACACTACTGCCTGCTTGTTAGCTCCGATGAAGTAAGGGCGAGGATCAGGGACTATGTGCTGGAACTGAAGCGGGCAAAGAAAAATGGGCAAGGGCAAACCTCAGCTGATGGGAATGGTTCCGTAGGTTCTGACCTTTTAACTCACAACGGAAACAATGGAAACGGGAAACCCTCAGCTAACGGCAATGGTTCCTTGGACTCTACTTCTCTGCCCACCAACGGAAACGGAAAATACGACATAGACCAAATCATCCACACCCTTGAGGAGAAGGGTAGCGTGGTAGTTCCACCACAGTGGGGACAGGAGATTTTCAGAGAACTCCGTAGAAGAGGGTTCTCTGTGAACTATTGGCCAGCTACTGGGCTTATTGAACTTGTGGGTGGAGACGATGAAATCCCATTTTAGGAGGGAACCATGCGGATATTTAACCCTGAAGAACTGTTTTATAACTCCGTGGTGGTAGACTTGGAAACCACTGGGCTTTTTGCAGGGAAAGATCAGATCCTCCAGCTGTGTGCCATAAAGCCCACACCCAGAGGACCTGTGGTCTTCAACCAATACATTTATGCAGAGGAAAACCCAGCTTATCACATAAACCGTATAGACCCTGAGAACCTAAAGAACTGCCCCACAGAAAAGGAAGTTCTCCAAGAGTTCTGGGCTTTTGTGCAAGATAGGGATTTTATTGTCTCCTATAACGCCGCTTTTGAAATGCACTTTTTGGAGGAAAGATCGGAACTCCACCAGCTCCCGCACAGGAACCATGCCTACATTTGCCTTATGGAGACCTTTTCAGACTTCTTTTCTACTGGCTGGAAAAAGCTTCCTGTAGCTGTCCGCAGGTGCCTTGGTATAAGACCCTCTAAATGGCACGATGCAAAAGTGGACGCTTACCTTGCCCTTAGGCTCTTTAGCTTTTTCTGCTTTCTTGCCCGCCCTGTCCAGCTGGAACCGATCTGGGTTCCTAAGCTTTTTCGTATCAAAGCTGTAAGGTTGAAGGAAAAGAGAGAGCCTGTGCTAAGTGAGTTGGAGTGGGAAGATGAAGAACTGCCTTTTTGAAGGAATAATCACTTCACAGGAGGGTAGCCCTATGAAGAAAGGCAAGAAAGCTTTGAAGTATGCTGACCTTTTGTGGGGCGATGAAAAGCTAAGAAGGATAACCTTAGAAGAATTGTGCAGGAACTGGAACCTAAACAGGCTACTCCAAGAGGGAGAACTCTCTTTTAGGATGAGAATGCGTTCCACTTCTGGGATAATGGAGAGGGTGTTGAACGCTGGAGGGCAGGAGAACCTAAGCTCCTGTGGGCATTTACCGTCCTCCATAAAAATCCTCTTTAGCGAAAAGTGATGAACTGAGTTCAAAAATGAGTATTGCAAATTATTCTCATTTAGTAAGTAAAATGGAGAGGAGTTTTCCCACTATTCTTCCCACACGGGTTAACTAAGTTGTATCTTCCACCTCAAAAGTTAGTTAACCCAGCCTTTTAGGTTAACCAAGTTTTTTCTTCTGTGCGTGAGTTAGTTAACCCGCCCGTGATGGTTAACTAAGTTTCTTCTCATTTTGTATGGGTTAGTTAACCTGCAAAGCCCGAGGTGAAGAAAAGTTAGGGGTTTTCCTCCACCCACGGCTTGTATTGCATAACCTGCTCAAAGGTATAAGGGCATTCCTGAGGGAAATCCTTTTCTATGGGAAGCTTACCTTTGAAGTAAGTTAGGACCAAAGTTTTGTTTTTAGGGTTCTCAAACCACTCCACTAATGCCCGAACTGCCGCTTTCCACGCCCAACGCAGAGTTTCACTATCTTGGGCTTTCACCCTCAGAGAGGGATTATCTTCAAAAATGTCCCTCAGTTCTCTCCTCGCATTTGTGATTGTTTCTATCCAATCGTAGCCCATTTCTGGCACATATCTAAAATTCTCCCACTTGTAAAGATGTTCCATTATGGTGGACATATGGCTTCTAACACTCTTAAACAGGCTTTTTCCCATCTCCTCTACAAGGTTCTCCCAGTCCACAAGGTCCAACTCTCTGTTTTTCAAAAGCCTTAGGCTTTCCTGCAGCCACAGGTAGAAGTCTTTTTCGTAAAGTTCCTTTAGGCTTTGGGCTTTTAGTTCCATGAGTTTTAAATATAAGCCCTTCTTCTGTCTTACCCTACAGCAGGAAATGTAGGATAAGAACTCTAAAGAGGCTAAGATACCTCTTGTTCATCCCCATGTTTTCTAAAATAAAGTTTGAAGGAGGTGCTGAAATGTGTGTAATCATCTACAAGCCAGAGGGGGCTATTGTTAGCGACAAGCTGTTTGACCAGTGTTGGAAGTTGTTTTCTCATGGCGGCGGATACGCAGTTTGGCAAAATGGGAGATGGGCATATGAGAAGGGCTTTATGGAGAAGGAAGAGTTTTATGAAGCAGTCAAGAAATTCATTCACTCGGAAAACACAAGGGTAGTCCTACACTTCAGATTTGCCACGGAGGATGCAGAGGGAAAGAGAAACATCCTTCCCGAGTTCACACACCCTTTTGAAATCCGACTGCAGGATACAAAAGCCTTGCTATTTGTTAATGGGCGGTTCAGTGAGAGTTATAAAGGCATTGTGGGTGCACCAAAGGTGAAGAAGCTTGTAGAGGATATAAACCAGCTAAAACTCAAAAGATGGCAATATGAAAAACTTTTAGCAGAAGACGGACTACTTGAGGGCTTATTCCGATACAGAGGAGA
>DAIRFT010000055.1:3622-4534 GCA_036794885.1 Thermocrinis sp.
GGGGTCTTTTGGCCCCTTATTGCGAGGAGGTGGCCTAATGGCTTACCTCTTCGTGTATGGCACCCTTAAAAGGGGTGGATCAAGGCACAGCCTTCTAAAGGGCTGTCCTTTCTTAGGGCGTGCCTTGGCAAAGGGCTTTGCCCTTTATGACCTCGGCGCCTACCCTGGGATGGTTCCCGAGGATGGGGTAGTGCGTGGAGAGGTTTATGAAATCCCAGAAGGGCTCCTCAGAGACCTTGACTGGGTGGAAGCCACTCCTTTCCTCTTCAGGAGGGAGCTCATTGAGGTGGTCCTTGAGGACCACACTCCTTTGCGTGCCCACGCCTATCTGTATAATAGAGAGGTGGAGGGTGCGGCTTTGGTGCCTTCCGGTGAATGGGAGGTATAAGAGGAGGTCCCCATGGGGGACCTTTTTAAAACCAAAAACAAAGGAGGAAGCAAACATGCCAAAAAAGGTGTTTTTAACACTCGTGCTGATTGCCAGCTTGCTATCTTTAATTTGGCTTGCAAGTAGCCAATCAAACGCCTCAAAAACTCTAACAAAGGCAAATCCTTCGCTAACCTCTTCAGTGCCCTCTAAAGAGATTGTCTCTGCCAAGCTTGCCACTTTAGAACGTGGCTGGGTCAAAAACGAAGGGCAGTGGGACGAAAAGACACTCTTTTCCGCCCCAGGATACTTTGGAACCACTTGGATAACCAAAGATGGCCAGCTTGTGCATACCGCAGTCAAAGGAAAAGAAAGCTGGGTAATCTCTGAACGCTGGGTAGGTGGAAAAGTCAAAGCCATAACGCCAGAAGAAGAACTGCCAACCAAGGTAAGCTTCTTTGTAGGTAATGACCCTTCCAAGCACAAAACCAACCTTCCCACCTACAGGTATGTCTCTTTAGGCGAAGTTTGGTCTGGGATAGAGG
>DAIRFT010000056.1:0-4396 GCA_036794885.1 Thermocrinis sp.
TACAATACGGTAGCCAACGAGATCAGCAAAAGGGTGGTAAAAGAGATTGAAGAGGTTGAGGAAGCATACTGCTACATCGTTTCCCAGATAGGTAAGCCTATCAACGAACCACAAGTCTTGGATGTGAAAATAAGGACGAAGAAGAACCTAAGCACCATCCAAGAGCTTGCAAGGAAAATAGCGGAGGAAGAGCTGGAGCGTATGCCGGATGTCTGGAAGGGCTTTTTGGAGCGTAGATACCCTGTAGCCTAAGGCTCTAGCTTTTTTTGACATTTTTCGCAGAAGAACCTGCTCTTTTGGTCTACCTCAAGGACGGAGTTTGAAAAGTTCATAACACAGCGGGGGCTATTGCAATGCAAAAGTCCAAAGGTGTGCCCAAGCTCGTGGTTGAGCTCTTTAAAAGTCCTTTCAAAAAACAATTTTTCGTCGGGAGTTTTTAGCCTGTGGATGCTAACAAGGGCACACCTGCCATTTAATTCTCCCACTCCAAAGACAAAGTTCAAGCCTTCCTCGTAAAGGTCTGCATCAGTTAAACCCACCACCTTTAGCATGTTGGGTAAATGCACTGCCTTTATGCGTTCTAAAAGCTTGCTGGCGGAGAACTGTCCTCTGTGTGGATTGCAGGCACTCTTGTAATAGACGGGAACATCCGAAATCCGAACTTCAAAGCCAAAAACCTCCTTCACGTTTTTCGCACAGGCAAGCAAAAGTCTCTTTTCCACAGAGCCCACCGCAATGAGATAGATGAACATTGGGTTTCTAGTTTAAAATAAATAGCCCTGTGGGGGTCAAAGTAGGCATAGTTGGATGCGGGGTAGTAGGGACAGGCACTGTTGCCCTGCTTTTGGAAAACGCAAAGGTCATTGAGGAAAAAACTGGCATCAAGCTTTCCATAAGCAAGGTGGCGGACAAAGACTGGGACAGACCCCGGGAGTATGAGGTGCCCTCCACCCTAAGGACCACTGATTACAGAGAAGTTATAGAAAGCTCGGACATAGTGGTGGAGCTGGTTGGGGGCAAAGACTTTGCCAAAAGGCTCCTCTTGGAAGCCCTTGAGAAGGGAAAGCATGTGGTCACTGCCAACAAACACCTGCTGGCGGAGGAGGGGGAAGAAATATTCAAAAAAGCCAGGGAAAAAGGGCTTATGGTGGGCTTTGAGGCGTCGGTGGGCGGTGGAATACCCATAATAAAAGCATTGAGAGAAGGGCTTGTGGGAAACAGGGTGCAGAATGTCTATGGCATCCTTAACGGCACCACCAATTACATACTTACCCAAATGTTAGAGCAGGATGTTAGCTTTGACACCGCCCTTAAGAAGGCTCAGGAGCTTGGATACGCAGAGGCAGACCCCTCTTTGGACATAGACGGCTGGGATTCTGCCCATAAGATAGCCCTTTTAGCCTTCGTTGGCTTTGGAAAACTCTTTCCCTTTGAAGAGGTATATGTGGAAGGCATAAGGAACATAGACCTTTTGGATGTGGAGCTGGGCAAAGACTTGGGCTATACTTTGAAGCTCTTAGCCATAGCTAAAAGGATGGATTCGGAGGTTGAACTGAGGGTGCATCCCACCTTTATTCCCTCCGATAACCCTTTGGCTAAGGTCTCAGATGTTTATAATGCAGTTTTGGTGGAGGGGGATTTTGTGGGTAAAACCATGTTTTACGGGAGGGGTGCGGGCTCAAGACCTACCGCCTCTGCGGTGGTGTCGGACATAGTGGATATTGCCAAAAGTATAGGCTCCTGCAGGAGTCAAAGTTGGTTTTGGGAGGGCAAAGAAGAACTTAGAATAAACAAAAACTTTTACAGCAGGTATTATCTGAGGTTTGATGTGCCCGATAGGCCGGGAGTGTTGGCAAAGATTGCAAACGTCTTGGCAGAATATCAGATCAGCATAGCATCCGTTTTGCAAAAGGAAAAGGTCTGCAAGGTGGCGGGCAGAGAGGGGCAACCCATAGTGCCACTGGTGATCCTCACCCACAAAGCCTATGAGATGGACATGCAGAGGGCTATTGGGGAAATACAACAGCTACCCGTGGTGGAGGGAAAGCCTGTTATCATAAGAGTTGAGGAGGAAGCCTATTGAAGCTTTTGGCACCCTCAATACTGTCTGCGGACTTTTACAGGCTCGGTGAGCATATAGAGGCGGTTATCAAAGGTGGTGCGGACCTTCTGCACTTTGATGTAATGGACGGACACTTTGTGCCTAACATAACCTTCGGACCAGTAGTTCTTGAAAGCATAAAAAAACACTGCAATGTTCCCTTGGATGCCCATCTGATGATAGAGAACGTGGATAAATACATTCCCGAGTTTATAAAGGCTGGGGCGGATATGGTCAGCATACACATAGAGAACAACCATCATATCCATCGTTCATTAGAGCTAATAAAGAACCTTGGTGCAAAGGCGGGGGTAGTGATAAACCCTGGAACTCCTCTTTCCCTTTTAGAGGAAGCACTCCACTATGTGGATTTTGTGCTTTTGATGTCGGTAAATCCGGGCTTTGGGGGGCAAAAATTCATTCCAAGGTCTTTGGAGAGGTTAAGAAGATTAAGGGAGATGGTAAACGCCATCAATCCCAAGGTGCTTATTGAAATAGACGGAGGCATAAAAGAAGAAAACCTTTTAGAAGTGGCAAGGGCTGGCGCGGACATTTTGGTGGTAGGCTCGGGCATCTTTGCCTATCGGGATGTTCAAGCCCAAACGAGAAAATTGAAAAATCTTCTTATCTCTTCAGAGGCGCTGTGAGCCTTTGCAGGTCAAAGAGGTTAAAGGTTAAATACAGCTCCTTTATGTATCTACCTTTTGTACCGTCGTAGTTGTCCCTTGCCAACAGTCCAAAGCTCCAACAGGCACCTCTATAATCAAGGCTGGCCTGTCTTACAAGGTCTTTGCCTATTCTGTTATCCCTCGTTAAAAGAAGACCAAAGACCGTTGAACTATAGGAGGTGCCAAAGCTCAAACTTGTTTGGTCGGAGGTTCTCTGTTTTAGCAGGTTCCTTGCGGTTTGATAGCCTAAGGTCAAGCTGGTATTTTTGTATCCCAGGCTAAGGCTGTTGCTTGTTCTCAGAGGAAACCCTCCCTCTATGTCATATAGGCTATCAGTGGTTAGGTTCACACCCTCAAAAGGCTTTAACGAGACGATGGCTCTTATGGGTAGCAGTTTTCTCTCTGCGGTTATGCCTTCGTAGGTATATTTTCCAAGATAATTGTAGGCGGAGCTGACATACAGGTTTAAAAACTCCCTGTCTTTGTAGCCCATACCGCTTGTCCATAGGGCATCAACCTGGCTTGTTTTGTTAAGTTGGTCTCTGTTGTCAAACCTTGGATTGTTAAAGTCCTTTTCTCTAAAGCTATAACCTACCTTTAGAAAGTTCTTAAACTTAAAGTTCCCCGCTTGCAGGTCAAAGATAAAGGGCACGCTCTCTGAAAAATAAAGGCTGGATACGGTTTCTTTGTAGCCTTGTTGGTTCAAGCCAAAATAGTAAAGGTTTTCAAAGACAAGGTTAGAGTAAAAAACTCTGCCAAAAAGGTTTTTGGGGATGGAGAGCTCCGGAAAGAGTGCGAGCCTTTGACCTCTTAATCCCTGCTCTCTGTAAAAGTTGGTGTAAGAAGAATAAAGGCTAAAAAAGATGGGTCCCCAGAGCTGTTGGGGCTTCCAATAGAAGGCAATTTCTGGCAGTTTTTGTAGCGTCCTTTTGTTGTTGGGTGAGGTGGTGTCATAAAAGTTTTTGGCTTCAAAGGTTATCAGGAATCTCTCAAAATCCTTTTTGTAGGCTACATAGGAGGTAAGGTATGGAACCGTTCTCTCCCTTGCCCGAAGGGAGGTGTCTTCCAAAAAGTAAGGGTCAGAAATAGTGTCCAAGCCTGCCTTGAAATTTCCAAGGTCTAAACTCATCTGAATTCTGTATCTGTTTTCTCTGAAGGTAGTAGGGTCTCTACCTTCCCACCACTTGCCAGGGGGTGTAGGTTCTTTGTAGTAAGAAACTTTAAACTGCAGGTCGTCCTCTTTGAAAAATGCCTGCCTGTATTCTATGGAAAAACCCTTAGCTTGTTTGTCCCTTAGGTCTATGGTTAAGGTGGCGTCTTTACTTTTGGAAATAGCCCAGTATATAGGCTGTTGGTAGATAAAGCTGTTGAAGGTGTTTGACCCTACCGTTGGGGGCAAAAGTCCAGACCTTCTCTCACCCACCGGATAGGCAAAGATGGGAAGGTAGGCAAAGGGAACTCTAAAGAGCCTTAAAGAGTTGTTTTCAGAGATTACATATCTTTGGTCTATGCGTGCCTTAGAAAAACAGAGAACCATTTCCTTTCTATCTGGGGGACAGGTGGTTATCTCACCCTCTTCAATCTCTTTTACCACCCTTTTGCTGATCTCGTTGGCTACCGTATTGTA
>DAIRFT010000057.1:0-4328 GCA_036794885.1 Thermocrinis sp.
CTTTGTTGATGGCTTGAAGTTCTCCAAGCCCGCTTCTTAGAAATTCCTTCACAAAGGGGTCTTGGCTTGTTAGGACCTCCTGTGGTGTGCCTATAAAAACAACCTCACCCTCCTTTAGGATCATAATTCTGTCTGAAGTGGTAAAGGCGGAGACCATGTCGTGGGAGACTACTAGGGCAGTGGATGAGGTTTTATCTCTAAGCTCTTTTATTAAGCTGTCTATTAACCTGCTCGTTATAGGGTCTAAGCCGGAGGTAGGCTCATCGTAGATTACCAGCTTGGGCTGTGTGGCTATAGCCCGGGCTATTCCTACCCTCTTTTTCATACCCCCGGAGAGTTCAGAGGGATAAAGCTCAAGGGTATGTTCCTCCAAACCCACCATCTTTAGGTAAGTGAGGGTTATTTCCTTTAGTTCTTCTTCTTTCATGCGAGAATGTTCTAAGTAATAAAAAACCACATTCTCCCACACCTTCAGACTGTCAAAAAGGGCTGCACCTTGAAAAACATAGCCGATCTCTTTCCTTAGACCGTTTAGTTCCAATGGATTTATTTGGGTTAGGTCTTTCCCAAAGACCTTTATGGTTCCGCTGGTGGGCTTGAAAAGTCCCACTATGCACTTGGTGATTGTGGTTTTACCGCTTCCGCTACCACCAAGTATGGTAAATATCTCGCCCTTATTAATCTTAAAGGAGACATTCTTTAAAATGTGCCGACCTTCTATGATTAAGTTGAGGTTTTCCACTTCTACCACTGGTTCCATCGCCTCTTATAGTATAATATTTGCTATGGCTGTGATAGTTAGAGTTCCTACACCCCTTAGAAGGCTTACAAACGGGCAGGGTGAAGTGCAGGTGGAAGCCCTCACCATCAGAGAGGCTGTGGAAAAGCTGGAAGGTCTTTATCCGGGCTTTAAGGAGCGCCTCTTGGATGAGAACGGAGAGTTGAGAAAGTTTGTCAATATCTACCTCAACGACGAAGACATAAGGTTCCTAAAGGGTATAGATACAGAACTGAAAGATGGAGATGTGCTCTCTATTGTGCCCGCCATAGCTGGGGGCTTTTAACCTTGAGGGAATTTCTAAAAGGGCTCTCCGAGTTCAAGAATTTAACCAAAGAGGAGATGATACAGTGCCTTGAGGATATTACGGAGGGGAGGGCTACCGACGCCCAGATAGGTGCCTTCATAATGGCTATGAAGATGAAGGGGGAGACGGTGGAGGAGTTAGAGGGCGCTGCCAGCTTTTTTAGAGAAAAAGCCACCAAAGTGGATGTGGAGGATCCGGATAATTTGGTGGATACCTGCGGAACGGGCGGGGACCTTTCGGATACCTTTAATGTATCCACCATAACCGCCTTTGTGCTGGCGGGTGCGGGTATAAGGGTAGCAAAGCACGGCAATAGGTCTGTCTCTTCCAAAAGCGGTAGTGCAGACCTTTTGGAGTTTTTGGGGGCAAAGATAGACCTGGGACCAGAGCAGGTTAAGAGGATGATAGAGGAAATAGGCATAGGCTTTATGTTTGCACCACTATTCCATCCTGCCATGAAGAGGGTGGTGGGTCCCCGAAGGGAGTTGGGCATAAGGTCCTTGTTTAACCTTATAGGTCCCCTATCCAACCCAGCGGGTGCCAAAAGGCAACTTTTGGGAGTTTTTTCAGACCAGTTTGTGGAAAAAGTAGCCCGCGTTTTGCTCAGGCTTGGTATAAAGAGGGCGGTGGTGGTGCACGGAAAGGATGGCATTGACGAGGTTTCTATATCTGCCCCCACCACTGTGGCGGAGGTAAGTGGTGGGGAGGTATGTATATACGAATTTACACCGGAAGAACTGGGTTTTAGGCGTTATCCCATAGACTACATAAAAGTAAAATCTGTGGAGGAAAGTGCAAAGGTAGCCATGTCTGTTTTAAAGGGAGAACCATCTCCCGCCCTTGATATGGTTCTTTTGAATTCCGCCTTCGGGGTGTTCGTTTCTGGCATGGCTGAGGACCTAAAAACCGCCTTGGAGGTGGCAAAGGATTCCATAAAGGGCGGTAAAGCCCAAAAGAAACTCTCCGAGTTTATTGATCTATCAAAAAGGCTTTAATGTTTAAAGTAGGCAAGGTGTCTTACCTTAACACCGTTCCCCTGTTTTACCGCTTTGAGGACCCAAAGATTGAACTTGTGGAGGGCGAACCGTCCTATTTGGTTTCTCTACTTAGATATGGAAAAATTCATGCGGGCATTGTCTCCTCGGTGGAGTATCTTTTTAACCGCTCCCAATATAGAGTTGTGCCAGGGCTCTGCATAGCCTCCAAGCAGAGGGTTTGCTCTGTTCTTTTGTTCTCAAAGAGACCACTATTGGAGATAAAGAGGGTGTATCTTACTCCCGCTTCTTTGACTTCAAGGCTGCTATGCAAACACCTTTTAGAGGATGTTTATAAGATCAAGCCCGAGTATGTGGAAAGTAGGGAGTCTGCGGACGCCCTTTTGCTAATAGGAGATGACGCATTGTATGAAAAAAGGTTGGGCAAGTTTGAATACGTCTATGACTTGGCGGAAGAGTGGCACAAGGTTCATGGTCTGCCCTTTGTGTTTGCCCTCTTTTTGGTGAGAAAGGACGCAGACCCTTCTTTGGACAGGCTCATAGAGGAGTTAGCCCTCAAGTCTATAAAAGCCTTTTATGAGGATTTCGCACAAGGAAGGGTAGAGGTGGAGGGTTTCTCGAGGGATGAACTGAAGGATTACTTTTATCACTGCATTGACTACTTTTTGGACGAGGAAAAAGAGAGGTCCCTTGAAATTTTTGGAAGTTTAGCTTATAATCATAGATGAATGCTTACTTTCAAAGAGTTAGCCCTCTTTCTTCGTTCTTTCCCTTTTGGTCGTTTTCCTTGCGATAAAACTCAGGCTTGGAGTTTGGAACATATTCTTTTGGAACATATTCTTTTAGAGCCTACCTAGGTTTCTCAAAAAATTTATAATGCTAAAGAACCAAAGCCTCGCCATATGCCAATCCACCGCATCGTAGGTATCGCACAGGGTATGCCTTATTGGAAGGGGGTGGGAGCTCAGGAAGAGGGTCTTAAGCCCTGCCCTCTTGAAGGGTATGTGGTCGCTCTTTGCAGAAGGGACTGCCCTAAACTCCACCTCAAAGCCGATCTCCTTTGCACTTCTGTAGAAGGCTTCCGCCAACCGATAATCATTATAGCCCTCTTTATCTCTGTAAAGGATGGCAGGATTTTGCCAGCCTATGCCATCCAAGTTTATACAGTAATAGGCATACTTTGGCTTTTTTAATGTGTGAAACTTGGAGCCATCCAAGCCTACCTCCTCTCCGTCGGTGATCAAAAACCTGAGCTTGAAGGGAATTTTGTAATTTTCTCTCAGCTCTTCGTAAAGATAGGGCAAAAGCAAGGACGCCAAGCCATTATCTATGGCACCTTGGATTTTTGGCTTTGTGTCCATGTGGGCTACCACATAAACCACCGGACCCCTGCCCAGTTCAAACACAAGGTTGCTGAGCTTTAGCTCCTCCTCTCGGACCTCCACCTTTAACTTGATGTAAAAGTCCCTTACCTTTGGAAGGTCGCCCCTTTTGATGCAAACAACAGCCATCTCCTCCTTCGTAATGCCATAAAAGACCTGGTCTAACTCCTTCAGATAGCAAACTACTGCCTTTATGTTCTTGACCTTCAAAGCGTTCCAGTCTATAACCTTGGCTGTCTGCAGTGCAATATCTCCTTCTATGAAATCTTCTTTCAAATATCCCTCAAAGCTTCCGCCTATGCTACCCACAAAGGGAAAGGCTTGAACCTTCCTTCCCTCCACCTCCAAGCTGGCACCAATAGGGACACGCTTTTTTACACTAAAGGGCTCCTCCCAAAAGGGGATGGATTTTTCTCTAAGGAGGTTTTTTAAAAACCTCTTTGCTTCTTTGTGTCCGTTGGTGTTGGGGAATCGGTTTAAAGTTAGATATTCATAAGCCCTCTCTCTGAGCTCTCTGTAGGTTTTACTTTTCATAAACGGGCGTTAGCCATTCCTTATATCTTTCTATCTTTCCTCTTACTGCGTTAAAGTATAATTCCTGAAGTTCCCTTGTGATAGGTCCTACCTCTCCACCGTTGATCTTACGATTATCTACCTCCACCACGGGCGTAATCTCTGCGGCTGTGCCCGTTAGGAATATTTCGTCGGCCACGTAAAGCTCGCTCCTTGCCACCAGTCTTTCCTCCAATTCCAGCATGAGCTCGTTCTTTGCCAGTTTTATAACTGCAGCGCGGGTTATACCCTCAAGTATATGCTCCGAATAGGAGGGTGTAATGAGCTTTTTGTTCCTAACCAAGAATATGTTT
>DAIRFT010000008.1:0-16698 GCA_036794885.1 Thermocrinis sp.
TAAAAAGCTCCCGGTGGGTCGCACCAGGTGTAGAGATTTTTATAGCCTTCCTTTCTTAGTTCCTCCATTATGGCTTTTGGGTCCAGCATAGTTTAAATTTTAACCAATGAGGGGCAAAGATTTTTTAGCCCTTACTGTGGGCTTTAACATTGTGGGCGGTGTTTTGGCGGGTCTGCTGGTGGGTTATGCCTTTGACATCTGGCTGATGGAAGGTCTTTTTGGGAAAAAAACCTTTCCCTTTGGGTTCTTTTTCTTTTTCTTTGTTGGTGTGATCGCCGGCTTTAGAAACGCCTTTAGAGACTTAAAAAGGTTGTGAGTAGACTTTGGGTATGTCGTAAAGCAGAATGTATATTTTTTTAAGAAAGATTATAATTTATTTGCTATGGACAGATGGGAAAAATTTTTAATAGAGCTTTCAGATAGAGTTATTAAAGGCGAAAAGCTGGGTAGAGAGGACGCCCTCGCTATTTTGCAAGCGCCCGACGAATATATAGCCCTTTTGGTTTATCTTGCCCAAAAGGTCAAAAATCACTTTCATGACCCTAACAAGGTGGAGCTTTGCTCTATAATAAACGCCAAAAGTGGGGCTTGCTCGGAGGACTGTAAATTCTGTGCCCAGTCTAAGTTTTATAAAACTCCCATAAACGTTTATCCTTTGGTGCCAAAGGATGAGATCGTGGAAGGCGCCCACAGGGCGGTGGAGTTTGGTGCAAACAGATACTGCGTAGTTTTGAGCGGAAGGTCCGCCACACCAGAAGAGGTGGAAAGGATAAAGGAGGGCGTGGAGGAAATAAAAAAGGTAGAAGGTTTGCCCATAAATGTGTGCGTGTCTGCGGGCACATTGGATGAGGAGTCCCTTTTAAAGCTAAAGTCAGCGGGTGTTAAAAGGGTCAATCATAACTTGGAGGCTTCCAAGAACTTCTTCCCAAAGATCGCCAGCACCCACACTTGGGAAGAAAGATACGAGACTATAAAGAGGATAAAAAGGGTGGGGCTTTCCACCTGTTGTGGGGGAATCTTTGGGATGGGCGAGTCCGATGAGGACCGGGTAGATTTAGCCCTAACCTACAGGGAGCTGGAGGTGGATTCCATACCTTTGAACTTTTTGATGCCCATTGAAGGAACGCCTTTAGAGAAAGCACCGGGCGTGGAGCCCTTGGAAGCCCTTCGTATAATTGCCATGTTTAGATTTACAAACCCAAGGGCAGAGCTAAGACTCTGCGGTGGGAGGGAACAAACCCTGAGAGACTTTTACGGCATGGCAATGTTAATGACCAACGCCATGATGGTAGGTGGCTATTTAACAAGGGCAGGAAGGGACATAAAGAAGGATTATCAGCTCATAAAGGACCTAAAGCTTGAGAGGCTTGAAAAGGTTCTCGAATGATTGAGGTCTGTGATGGCTATGAGAACATGCAAAAAGATTATGAAAACTTCCTGCGGGTTGAAGAGGGTGGAGGACCTTTTTTTAGGCTTTACCTTTGGAAGAAACCTGTAATCAGCTTGGGATTTCACCAAGAATCAAGGGATTTTCCTGTGGATGTAGTAAAAAGACCTACCGGTGGTGGTGCCCTTTTGCACGGATGGGACATCTCCTTCTCGGTGGTGGATGTAAAGGAAATGTGGGGCAAAAGCCCAAAGATGATTTATCTAAGGCTTATGGGACTTTTAAAGGAGAGCCTTGAGAGTTTGGATCTTTCCCTTGGGGTTTCCAACTACGGAGGCACTTACGGGGAATACTTTTGTATATTCCAGCCTACCTTTGGTGAGATCACACACATGGGAAAGAAGTTGGTAGCCTGCGCTATGAGGGTGGGGAAAAGGGGCTTTTTGCTCCACGGGAGCCTTTTCTGGACTTTGGACTATCTTATGGCTGAGCAGATAACTGGCATTCCAAGTGAAAAGCTCAAGGATAGGATGATCACCTTTGAGGAGCTATCAGTATCTTGGGAGGAACTCCTGAAGGCTGTTGAGGATTTTTTCACAAGGATTCTGCTCTGCAAAGCAAGCTATAGCCTTTGAAAATTCCTCTCTGTTGGAAAGGATCTTTTCCAAAAGCTTTAGAACAGTGTTAAGCTCAGCTTCCTCTTGCCTTATAACCAATCCACCACCAAGCCCTTCTATCTCCTTGGCGTTGTAATATTGATGGTCTCTGATTGCATGAGGAAAGGGGACAAACAGGGCGGGAACTCCGTAGAGGGAGAGCTCATTTATGGTGCTTGCACCCGCCCTACTCAACGCTAAATCGCAAGCCCTGTATATCAAGCCCATGTTTTCAGTAAAAGGTAAAACCAAGACGGGCATGTTTTTGTAGGCGTCCTTGAACCTTTCGTAGTCCTTTTCTCCCGTTATATGCACACCCTGAAAATCCGTCCTTTTAAATATTTCAAAGGCTAAGTTGTTTAGAAAGACAGCACCTTGACTTCCACCCATCACCAAGAGGGTGGGCTTGTCCGAGAGGTTTAACGATGCCCTTGCCTGTTCTTTGGAGAGCTTTAGCCCATCTATTAAAGCCCTTCTCACCGGCAAGCCCGTTTTTACGACCTTTTCCTTTGGAAAAAACTTTTTGGAGTATTCAAAGGATACGAACACCCTTTTGGCAAACCTGCTGAGAAGTTGATTGGTAGTACTTGGGATAGAGTTTTGCTCGTGCAAAAATAGGGGAGTTCTTCTTAGCACAGAGGCAAGACCAAGGGGAAGGCTTGCATAGCCACCGAAGATAACGCTAACATCCTTCCTTCCGAGATTTGGCAGAAAAGACAAGGAGGAGGAAAAAATACTATAAAGGGACCTTAACTTTTCTACGGGGGACCTACCAAAAAAAGGATAGACCTTTAAAAATTTTCCCTCCACAGGCAGTAAATGGCTAAGTTTTTTTTCTATACCTCTTTCGGCACCTATGAACTTACAGGGAATTTCCCTTTCCAAAAGGCACTCCATTAGAGCTAACGCTGGAAAAAAGTGTCCTCCTGTGCCACCGCCCGCAACGTAAAGCATTTCAAAAAGAATACCATACCAAGCCCAAGTATTCCCTTAGGGCTTTGTAGCTATCTGCAAAGACGCCCATTTTTGGCAGAAGGCTGTAAAGATTATACCTCATGTCCCTCTTAAAATCGGTAGGGTATGGAACCACCTCCAAGCCCGCCCTCTGAAAGGAAAGCATCGCCCTTCTCATATGGTAAGCTGAAGTTACCAATATTATTTTTTTACATCCCAGCCTCTCGCAGAGCTTTTTTACCTCTTGGGCGTTTTCTTCTGTGTCTCTGCTATTCACGTCCGTGTAGATCTTGCCTTTATCCACACCTAAGGTTAAGAGAAGTCCCTTCATGATCTCCGCCTCGGGCAAGGCACCAATGGAGGCACCACCTGAAAGTATGATGGGAAGGTCTGTCTGTTTGTGAAGCACAAAGCCCGTAAGCAGTCTCTTTGTGGAGTCCTCTTTGAGGATGCCCGTGTTGTAGGCACCACCACCTAAGATCACTATGGCGTCTCCTTCCGGTTTGGAGGGCACAGGATAGGCTTCCTCCAAAGGTTTATAAAGCACATCCTTTATTGGCTCTATTGAAAGCAGATAGACAAAAAGGGCAAAGGAAAAGGCAATAAGTTTTGCGAGCTTTCTCTTGGTTAAAATGCCAAGAAGTACAAAAGCTACTACTAAAAGTCCGGGTGGAAGTATAAAATAAGCAATCAGCTTTTTCAAAAAGAACATCAGGGTCTTCTTCTAGTGGCAATGAGCACTTCTTCCACCTGCTTAGCCTTTGCTATGTCCATCAGAGAGACCACGAACTTGTGGGCGGTATCCTCGTCTGCCTCTATTATCAATCTTTTTGGCTTTTTCTCTTCAAAAACAGTTGCCAACTCTTCTAATGTAGCCCTTTTACCTTCGTAAAGGTATTCTCCATTTCTCAGAACCTGAACCCTAAGCACTTGCGTGATCTGTTCCTTTTCGCCTTCTTTGGCAAAGGGAAGCTTGACCACCAACAGGGTTATAGGGGACTGAAAGGCAAGCACCGCCAAAAAGAGGAAGACCGCCAAAAGGGTATCCACCAACGGAACCACATCTATGTATGCCCTCTCATCAGAGCTTAGCCTACGCCTCCTCACGGTAATAACCTCACAAATTCCAACAGCTCCTCCTCCAAGCGGTTCAGAAGGCTACTTCCCCATATTCTAAAGACCCAATAGAAGAAGAGGGCTGGAATGGCAACCGCTAAACCCGTCGCTGCAGCCACCAAAGCTTCACCAATGCCTGACGCAAGAAGGTTCAAAGCAGTTTCAGACTGGTTTATGGAAAAGGCGTTGAAGACCTTAATGAGTCCTGTAATAGTTCCAAAGAGACCGATCAAGGGAGAAAGGCTAGCTATTGTTGAAAGAAGGGCTAAGTTCTTTTCCACCTTTGGCACCAAAAGGTCAATCTCTGTTCTCAGGGCTTCTGTTAGCCCGTTCTTGGGAACCTTTCCACCTTTGAAGTCTTCCAAAACCCTCAAAATGGCTTTGCTTCCCAGGGATGTGTCTAAGGAAAGCAGTTTGATTGCACCCTCAAGGTCTCCGCTCCCCAGTAAGCTTTTTGCCTCTTTTAGGTTCTTTGAAAGAAAGTTTGAAGAGCGTAGGTTTATCAACCTTTCTATGGCTACAGCCCAGGAAACTACAGAAAGGAAAAGCAAAGGATACATAGCCAATCCGCCCGTCTTCAAAAGGGCAAATACTCCCTCCATCATCGCACCTCACATTTTGGAAGTTCCCTCTTCAGCCTCTCAATTTTAACCCTTTCTTCCCGAGAAAGGGTATTGGCATCAACCCTCTCAAGAAAACAGCTGGCATCCCTTCTTAGACGGAGCTCCAAAAAGATCTGGACACCTTCCAAGATGGCTGAGTTGTATATCTGGGCACTTTTGTTGTTTAGGGATATATCCACAAGGTACTCAAGGGCTTCCCTTGGCTTTCCTTCTGCTTTTAAGAGTTTTGCCATCTCTAACTTGGCTTTGGCGGAGAGGTTAATATCTTGACTTTTCGTCAGGGCGGTCAAGATGTTTCTGTCCTTGGTATTTTCGTATATTTTCCATAGAGTGTTATCAAAGGAGGGACTTTTGTAGCCAAGGCTGGTCAGTTGGTTGGCAATGGCGAGGGCTCTGTCCCACCTTTGAATGTTTGCATAAATTTGCATTGCCCTCTCCTTATCTGACAGGTCTCCACCTTCCAAGAGCTCTGCCGCGCTTTGTTGATCTCCAAGCTCTTCATAGAGCCTTATAAGATCCCTCCTTGCGATGGCAGACTCTTCACTGTTTCCTTCTTTATACACCTTATAAAGTAGCACAGCCTTGTTTCTTTTATCCTCTTCAATAGATGCCAATTTTAGCAATGCTTTGTATTTTAAGGGCGAGTTTCCTTCAAAAAGCTCTATCAGGATTTTTTCAGCTTCCCTCTTTTCTCCTCTCTTTATGAGCAGGTCTGCTAACTGATACTTTAGCTCTGGGGCGTAGGGAGAGTTTGGTTCCTTTTGAAGATAACTCTTTATGAGCTTTTCTCTATCGCTTGGGGGCAATTCCCTCTCTTCCATTCCCAAAAGGGCAAGGGTAGCCTGGCTTGCCAATGGGTCCTCTGGAAACCTCTTTAATACATCCCAATAAACTTCCTTTGCAGAATCCACTCTCCCCAAGTTATACAGGGCATCTCCCGTCTTCATAAGTGCTCTTGCACCAAAGGGGCTTTCTTTTGGAACTTTTTTAAAGTAATCTATAGACCTCTCATATTTGCCCTCCATAAAATAGCTCAGCCCCAAAAGGTATAGTTCTTCGGGGGAATTTTCTGTAAGAAAGCGCCTTGCCAAGGCGGGTTTGTCCAAAAAGAGGGCAGATTTTGCCTTTAAAAGGCTTGCCTTTGGATGGTCTATACCTCGAAGAACCTTTAAAACATCCTCGTATCTCTTAAGGTTATAGTAGGATAACGCCCTGTAGTAAGGGTCCTCAAAGTAGCTTAGGGCGGAGAACCAGTCCCCCTTTCTAAAAAAGCTCCAACCCAAGTATTCCTTATAGAGTTCTGGGTAACGTTCCCTTACAGCCTTCAGTGGTTCCTCCATGGGCAAATCAGCCCAATAAGCACTTTCCAAAAGCCAGAGGTAATCTTCTCTACCCTTTTCCCTTTTGCCTTCCAAAAGGCTATAGGCAGTTTTGTAGTCGCCCATTCTAACAGCAGAATAGACTGCGTATTTTATGCCTTTAGCCTCAAGAAAGTTTGATAAGGCGAGCTTATAGTCCCCTCTGTTGTATGCTATAATTCCCGCAAGTTCCAAAAAGCTCGGGTCTTTGGTTATGCTGTATGTGATCCTCGCCAAAAGCACATCCCTTTGGGCTATTTGGGAGTAAAGGGAATTGGCATATTCCCTGTTTAGGGTCTCAAGGAGACTGGAATACTGATAAGCCCTGTTTGTATCCTTCTTTTGTAGGGCTACAAGCCCAAGGTAGTATAGGGCAACATCTCTGTAGGGTTTTGTGGGTTTTGAGTATTCAATGAATAATTTTTCTGCCTCATCCAGCTTTCCTGTCTGGAAGAGAACAATAGCCCTTCTTAGTGTGGTGCTGTCTTTGTATTCTTCTCTAACCTTTCCCTTAACAAAGTCCAAAACATAGTTGCAATAATTTTTAAACACAACCTCCTGACAGTTGGGCTCTCTGTAGGTTTTTTTCTCTCTAATCTCGTAGATGACGCTCCACAGAGGGTTTTCGTTTTTGGGAACACTGCCCTTCAACTCAAAGTTCAGGGCGTAATAGAGCTCGCAGGCGGAACCTCTGTATCTGTGGGGAAACCTACAGGAGTTTTCAAAGAATTTGAGGGCTTCTGACCTTTGTCCCTCTTTAAGCTTTATAAGACCGAGCACATACTCCGCCATAGGTCTGTAGGGGGAAGGCATTGTTAAAATAGAGCTGAGTTCCCTTTCTGCCCTAAGAAAATCACCCTTGAGATAGTGATCAACTCCCACTTTGTAAGCAATGGCATCCTTGGGTTTTCCACAACTCAAACCATCTCCTTCCACTCTAGCAACTGGTATAAACTCCATCTCCTTGGGAGGTTCTAAAAGCCTTGGGGACAAATCTATGGGCTCGGACACCTTCAATGGAAGGTTCTGAGGTGGGCTCAGTTTGGGCTTTTCCTCCACCTCTTTGGCTACTATCTCCACCTGAAGGTCAAACTCCTTCTTTATCTGTGAGAAAGCTATTAGCAACAGAGATAGACTAAAGAGCGTGATGAGCCTCAACATACCATTCTCCTAAGTGGCAAGTTATGTTTAAATTTACTATAACATTTCTTTTTTCTTCCATACGAACCAAGCTATAGCTGGCGTTATCACAGCCAAAAACCCAAAACTTTGAAAGGTCTATGTTCAAGAGGACACAGAGCATAGCCCTTATGGGAACCGTGTGGGAAACTATAGCCACCGTTTGTCCCCAGTGTTTTTCCCTTAAAAACTCCACAAAGTCCTTTACCCTTTTGAAAACATCCTCCAAAGATTCGCCCCCTTCAAACTTTATCCGGTGCGGTTCCTCAAGCCACATTCTAAAATCCTCCGGAAATCTTTCCTTTACCTCCTCCACAAGCATGCCAGACCAAACTCCATGGTCTATCTCTATGATCCTTCTGTCCTCTATAATCTCTAACCCATGCCTTTTGGCGATCTCTTGGGCGGTTTGATAGGTTCTCCTCAGGGGGGAAGAGTACAGAAAATCTATCTTTTCCTTCTCCAAAGCCCCGCCCAAGAGTTCTGCTTGTTTTATCCCACGCTCAGAAAGCCCAGGGTCCAAAAGTCCCTGATACCTACCTATTGGGTTCCACTCGCTCTCTGCGTGCCGAATTATAAAGAGCTTTACCACAACCCGCCCTCTGTTAGCACCTCGGAGTATGCCTTCACACCCTCACCCAGACCATCAAACAAGCCAAGCCTCTTTAACACCACCTCCAACATTCCCACCAGCATGAGCCCATCCTTTGGGTCTACGCCCATGTGGGATATTCTGAATATTTTACCCTTTAGTTCATCCTGTCCGCCGGCGGTTCTTACTCCGTATTTTAAAAGTAGCTTTCTTATGTCCTCTGCCATCGGAGAAAAAACCGAAGAAACTGAGATGGAGGGCTTTTCTGCAAAGGGCTTTAGTCCAAGCACCTCCACCGCCCTAAGTGTAGCCTCTGAGATTAGCCTGTGCCTGTTTTCTACCCTTTCCATACCCTCCTCCAAGAGCATGCTGAGGCTTTCCTTTAGGGCTAAGATCAGACTTATGGCGGGCGTCCAGGCGGTCTGTCCTTCTATCTGTTTTTTCAGCTCCTTCTTTATGCTAAAGTAGAAGGCACGGTCCTTTAGCCTTCTTTCTGCCCTTTGAGAAAACCAAAGCACCGAAAGCCCCGGAGGCAAAAGGAGGGCTTTCTGGGAGCCACCAATTAAAACGTCAATGCCCCATTGGGAGGGCACGATCCTATACACACCCAAGGCGGTTATGGCGTCTGCTACCAATAAAACCTCCCGATCCCTGCACAGCCCACCGATCTCCTTTGTGGGATGGTAGGCACCAGTGGAGGTTTCTGAAATCTGCAAAAGGACACCCCTGCAATCTGTATGCTTGTCCAGAAGCTTTTTCACTTCCTCCGGGTCGGCGGATTTACCCCATTCAACCTTATACTCTATGGGCTCCAAGCCCCAGTGTTTTGCCAGATTTAGCCATCTTTCCCCAAACTTTCCACCGTTTATAACCAGAACCTTTTCCCCCTGCCCAAAGAAGTTCAGAATGGCAGACTCCATGGCACCGGTGCCCGAGCTGGCAAAGAACACAAAGTTCTCAGAATCCTCCTCCAACAACCTCTTAAAGAGTTCTCTGACCTCCAAAAAGCTCCTTTTGAACTCCTCCGTTCTGTGATGGATGATCTGCTCCCCTAAAACCTTCCTTACCCTCTCGGGAATTTCTACAGGACCGGGTGTAAAAAGTCTTTCTTTCATCTTTCCCTTTCTCCTCTTATGAACTCCTCCACCATCCTCTTTGCCTGCCAGTCAGGATATTGGATGGGTGGATGCTTCATGGTGTAGGCACTTATGGAATATAAGGGTCCTCCTATGCCCCTATCCCTTGCCAACTTACAGCACCTTATGGCATCTATCATAGAACCCGCGCTGTTTGGCGAGTCCTCCACATCAAGCTTCAGCTCCAAGGACATGGGCACATCGCCAAAGAGCCTTCCCTCCAACCTTATGTAGGCGATCTTTCTGTCCTTTAACCAGGGCACCCAGTCGGAAGGTCCTATGTGTATGTTTTGGTCTCCTATCTCGTAAGGAATTATAGATTCTACCGCTTGGGTTTTTGAAACCTTCTTAGTTTTTAGCCTGCTCCTTTCCAGCATGTTTAAAAAGTCTGTGTTTCCACCAAAGTTTAGCTGGTATGTGCGGTCTATCTTTACGCCCCTGTCCAAAAATAATTGCACCAGGGTTCTGTGCACTATGGTTGCACCCACCTGGGACTTTATGTCATCTCCCACCACCGGTATGCCTTCCCTTTCAAACTTCTTTGCCCACTCTGGGTCAGAGACTATAAAGGTGGGCATTCCGTTTATAAAAGAAACACCCGCCTTCAGGCACGCAGTAGCGTAAAACCTCGCAGCCTCTTCTGAGCCCACGGGCACATAGTTTATGAGCACCTCTGCCCCAGTATCCTTTAGCACTTTAACCACATCCTCCAGTTCGTCTTCTTTTTCATCCGCAAGCACAAAGGTCCTGTCGGGCGGGTAATTCTTCATATGCTCCGCAAAGCCGTCCAATACCTTTCCCATACGCACCTTTACACCAGTCTTTGGCACGTTTGGTTCAAAAATTGCTGTGCAGTTGGGTGGAGAGAAGATCGCCTCTGAGATGTCCTTTCCTACCTTTCTTGCGTCTATGTCCCACGCAGCCACTACTTCAATATCCCAGGGTTTGTATCCCCCCACGTCCTCAAACATTAAACCACTGACCCCTTGACCTTGATTTTTTTGGTAATAATAGATGCCCTGAACCAAAGCACTTGCGCAGTTGCCCACACCCACTATTGCCACCTTGATTTTTTTGCCCATTCCAAACCTCCAAGAAGCATAAATAACTATTATACGAAGACTTAACCCTTTGGTGCCCTATAAAATAAGCTCACCGCCCTCGCACCTATGAGGGACACGATCCCAAAGGACCAAAAGAACACATCCGTCCCAGAAAGCTTTCCCTCAAATAGATGTAGCATAAATTCCCTTATAACAAAGGCTATTAGAACTTCTAATAGTATATCCACCCTAACCCTTTCGTGTTCAAAGAAGTCTATAAAAGCCCTTATAAGCTCAAGAACTATAATCAAAGAGAGCACGTTGGTAACCAGCTCTTTAAAACCTAATCTGACTGTAGCTTCCGTGATGGTAAGCCCAAGCTCTGAAATGGTCCTGAATATACCCACAAAGAGCCCGATTATGAGGGTTATTATGGTTATGTTAAAAGCCAGTCTAACAAACTGCTTGTATAGTTTAGAAACGACATCCTGAAACATTTCCTATGGTTTAATATTTTAAGATACGTCGAGTGAGAAATTCAGAAAAGCTGGACATCTCTTAGGAAAAAAGTTAAGGAGGAAAGGGATTACCTTACTTGCTTACCTTTATGGCTACGCTATAGGCTACAGCTTTTTCAGAAAGTCTCAAATATGGGGGTAATTTTTCACCCGACGTATAAGTACCTTTACTATCTATTTATTTTCAAAGCCCTGTTCTAAAGCTTTGAGTTGCCACAAGATCACCACTTGGATTGCCTACAAGCAAATCATATCGCATAAAACAGAATAATTTTAAATTAAGGGATTTAATTGTTTGTATATAATTTGTGGATGCCATGTAATTCATATCTGAGGTTACCACATCGGCTCTTTGGTTGTTTGGCATATAATGAGATACACCTAGATTTTTGTTGTATTGTTGGAAAAAGTTTAAATTGGTAAGGATCTGCTGAGGGTTTCCAAAACCGTTGTTTTCTTGCATTGTATAATCTATCATGCTTTGAAAGAAAATAAAGTTGCTTTGGTTAATAACATCATTAAAGTATTGTATAAAGCTTTGACCTTGCGGAAATGTAGCTAACCATCCACCGAAGCTAATACCATAATAAGCATTCGGTAAACTTGATTTGATTATATTAAGAGCATTTAAAAGGTTTGCTTTTAAGTTGGAAAAGTATTCTTCTGTTATTTGATTTATCACATTTTCATATTGGCTTGAACATGTATTGTTATCGTATCTGCAAGATGTATAAGTAGATTGTTCTGTAGCTAAAGCAAAGTAAATATTGCCTCTATAACTTTCTAACATATTGCATATTGCTTGTATATCTTGCAAAAAAAGAGGGGATATATGATAATCACCGTATGTAGGATAACCTAAAGCTGGATTCTGTCCATCGTAGTTCTCCCAAGTAATTATCATCAGGTCTATACCTTGATTTGACCAGGTTTGAAGATGATCTTCCCACTGTAAAATATAATTAAGTGTAGAATATATAGTGTTTGTAGTCCTATCTCTGCCACCATTTAACCAACCACAAAGAATATCTGGCTCTAACGCACTGTAAACTTGCTGTCCATTAGGGTCTGTATACATAATTTTCATAGGGTCATCGCCCAAACCAAAAAGTATTTTACTGTTTACCCGAGGCGTAGGCGTTGGTGCTGTAGTTGTTCCACCGCTTCCGCTACCTCCACCACAGCTTTCTAACGCAGAACCAAAAGAAAGCAAAGCCGGCAGTGATACTATACCAAGTCTCTTCAAAAACTCTCGTCTATCCATGGTTTTCACTCCTTTGTGCAAGTTTCACTTCATTATGAAAAATATAACTCATAGGACAAGTCTGTAACGCACGACAAGTATGCCACGCATTTCCTATGGTTTAATATTTTAAGATAGAAAAGATGGAAAAGACCTTAGAGGTTGGCATACTTTCTGTAGTTAATCAAACCGCAAGGTTCCTTAGCAAAAGCCTGAGCTTTGAAGAGGGTGCGGAGGAATTTCTAAAGATACTATACTCCTTTTGGGACGTGCCCTACAGCTACATAGCCCTCTACGATAGACCCAGTAAGGTTCTCAGAATAGTCAAATCCTTTGGCTTGAGTAGAGAGGAGGCAGAAAGAGGAGTGTTCAAAAGAGGAGAAGGGATCATAGGAAAGGTTTATAAGATGGGCGTGCCGGTTGTTCTCTCTGACCTTAACGTAAGCCAATACTTAAACAAGACGGGCTTGAGGGATAGGCTAAGCGGAAGGGAAACCTTTGTGGCGGTGCCCATAAAGGTAGGTGAGGAAACGGTGGGCGTGCTGGCGTTTTTTAAGGAGTTCAGAAGGGAGAGCGTAGAAGAAGGAATAAAACTTGCTATGATCTTGGCAACCATGTTAGGGATGCTATACAAAATAAGCCAGAGGGTGGAACAGGAAAAGCAGGAGTGGGAAGAGGAAAAGAGAATGCTAACGGAAGCCCTCTCGGAGAACTTCCGCATTGAAGGGATAGTGGGCAACAGTCCAGCCATAAGGCACTTGGCTGAGCTTGTCCGAAAGGTGGCACAAACGGACATAACCGTTTTGATCACCGGAGAGAGCGGAACTGGGAAAAGCCTTGTTGCCAAGGCTATACATTTTGCAAGCCCCAGAAAATCAAAACCCATTATAACCATAAACTGCTCAGCCATACCCGAAAGCCTCTTGGAGGCAGAGCTCTTTGGATATGAGAAGGGTGCTTTCACGGGTGCCTATGCGCCAAAGAAAGGAAAGTTTGAGCTTGCCAACGGTGGCACCCTCTTTTTGGACGAAATAGGAGACATGCCTCTGTCTATACAGCCCAAGATCCTGAGGGCTATACAGGACAAAGAGATTGAAAGGCTGGGTGGAGAAAAGACCATAAAGGTGGATGTGCGTATTATATGTGCCACCAACAAAAACTTGGCGGAGATGGTAGAAAAGGGAGAGTTCAGAGAGGACCTCTTCTATAGGATAAGCGTGTTTCCTATACACATTCCACCCCTCCGGGAAAGAAAGGAGGACATTCCTTTGCTTGTGGAACACTTTTTAAGGGTCTTCAACCAAAGATACAAAAAGAATGTGCGGATAAGCTGGAGGGCTATGGAAAAGCTAACGGAGTATCCTTGGTATGGAAATGTGAGGGAACTGGAAAATTTCATAGAAAGGCTCGTTATTTTGAGGGAGGGGTTGCTAACAGAAAAGGACATTCCCGAATACTTCCATCCGGAGCACGGAAAGGTTAGCTTTAAGCACCTGCCGAGCTTTGTAGAAGCCACAGAAAGAGAAGAAATCATAAAGGCTTTAGAAAAAACTGGATATGTAAAATCCCGCGCTGCAAAGCTCTTGGGTCTTACCCTAAGGCAACTTGACTACAGAATAAAGAAATACAACATAGAAGTGAAAAAGTTCTAAATTAGCCCTCTTATAAGGCTTTCAGTAAGCTGGTAATTTCTTTCATACACCCAGTCCTCCACCTGTAGCCTATCTTCCCCGACCTTCTCCTCCTGAAGCTCATCGCGGTAAAGCTCCGCCCACTCTTTAACCATACTCTGATCCACCTCTATGTGAAACTGCAAGCCTACAGCCTTTCCATACACAAAGGCTTGGTTTTCATACTTTTCGGATGCATAAACCCTTACTGCACCCTTTGGAAGCTCAAAGGTGTCTCCGTGCCACTGAAAGACCTTTAATGTGCTTGGAAATTCTTGGAAAAGCTCATGTTCTCCCACCTTAAAAACCTCCATCCAACCTATTTCCTTTCCCTTATCGCCCTTAAAGACCCTTGCCCCCAAAACCTTTGCAAGCATTTGGGCTCCCAAGCATATGCCCAAAATAGGAATGTTCAATTTCAGGGCTTGTTCCATAAGCTTAAATTCGTAAGAGAGAAAGGGATAAAGGTTCTCTTCGTAAGCACCCATATACCCGCCGAGGACAACAAGAAGGGAGTATTCTTCCAAGGGCTCTTTTAAAGTTTCCCCCTCTGCGGTGTCCAGGTATTCCCCTTTAAAGCCTAAATTTCTCAGGGACCTTTCCATCATTCCCAGGTGTTCCGCAAGCACATGCCTTATAGCCAAAGCCTTCATTCTAAAACGCCTCCATTAAAGCTTTTGGTAGTTCATTTACACTTTCCAGCAGAAGGTCTGGCTTTATACCCTTCTCAAGGTCGCTTTCCCTGAATTTCCCAGTCTTTACAAGGCAAGCCTTCATTCCAAACTTTTGGGCTCCCAAAATATCAAACTCTATGTCATCACCCACCATCAAAGCCTCTTCAGGTTTAACTCCTAAGTGTTCTAAAACCAATCCGAAGAATTCCGCAGAGGGCTTACCTATCACAGTGGCAGTCTTTCCGCTTGCATACTCAAGGGCTTTTACAAAGGGTCCCGCATCAAGGGAAAGCTTTCCGTCTTCGTCCAGAAAATATCTGTTTGGGGCAACCGCTATGAGCTCCGCACCCTCTAAAAGCAGCCTAAAGGCAGTGTTTAGGTTTTGGTAGGTAAAGTTCGTGTATGCATCCGCAACAACCACATACTTTATTGGATATTCTTCCAAGCCTTCAAACTCTTCCCGTGCCATATCAGAAACCAAAAGGTAGGCATTGGCTTTGTTCTTTACTAAGAACTCCCTTGAAGCCTTGAGTGCGGTAAAGGGTTCTTCCCTTTCCAGGTCAAAGCCGAGATTTCTCAGCCTTTCAAAAATTATGCGAGAGGGAACCCTCGTCGTGTTGGTGACGAGGGCTATTTTGAAGTTTTTTCTGAGTTCTTTGAGGGCCCGCGGGGCCTCCTCTATCACCCTATCCCTTATGGTCAGCACCCCATCTATGTCCAAAAGGACAGCCTTTATGCCCATACCTTAAAACATAAACCCAACTTCCACACCTACGCGTGTTTGATCCTTCTTATTGTTCTGAGTGAAGGGTTGGTCTGCCTTTACGTAGGATAGCTCACCCCTCAAGAATAAGGGACCCTTGGTGTAGGCGGGAGTTGCGGTAAAGGTCAAACCCTTGTTTCCGTCGCCAAGACCCACTAAATCTATGCCCCCAGCGTCAGAGTTGTCCTTTACATACTCTATCCTACCAGAGAGCTTAAAAGGTTTTAGGTCGTAAGATAGATGCAGTGCTACACCGCTTGCCTTTGCCTTTTCAAGAACACCTGCTTTGTCGCTTTTTGGAGCCTCCACATAGAGCAAGTCCGCACCAAGGGAAAGTTTATCCAGTGTGTAGGAAGCTACCAAGTTTAACTCCCTCTTGTTAGAAGGACCTGCGGTATTGTTTGGTTTTGAGTCTTTGTCGGGAAAGATCACATTAAGGGCAATTGAGCCATCTTTTATGGGAGTTAGTCCGAGGCTTGCCTCAAGGGCGGGTTTTGGATCTTTTTTGCTGAGAGTATAAAAGCCGTCGTTTACTCCAAGCTTTACAAAGAAGAGGTCTGTGCTGTAGGTTAGTCTAACGCCGTTGTTTATTACGGGTTGCATGTTCCAAACCAAACCCCTTTGGATGTTGTTGTTTAGGTAAGTAAAGGCAGACTCATAGCCTATTATGGTGGGAAGCTTTCCCGCTTGAACGGACAGCCCTTTCATAGGAGAGTATTCCACGTATGCTACGGGAATTGGGCTGAACAGGTCTGTGGATTCGGAAGTTTTTGAGAGTCCTACGCCCACCACTGGAAATGCGTATGCACCACCGATCAAGGTAAAGCCAAAAGGCTCCGCGGGCTTGGAAAGACTTATAATGGCTGAGCCGACATCGTAGCGTGTCTTTTTGTCGTCAGTTTTGTTGTTGGAGTGGATGGTATAGACAGTTAACGCACCGCTAACATTGATGGTGCCTATGGGCTCGAGCTTTAGCTCAAGGGCTTGTGCAAGGGCTACGGAACCAAAAAGGCTGAGAAGGGCTAACTTTTTCATGGCAACACCTCCTTTATTAAAGGTTGTAAGCTTTTTCACGGTGCTGGGAGCTGTCTAGCCCAGCTACTTCCTCTTCATGGCTTACCCTCAGACCTGTGAGGGCTTTTACCACCATAAGGATCACAAAGGTGGCTATGGCACTGTAGATTATAGTTGCTACAACTGCCAAGATTTGGATCAAGACTTGCCCTGGGTTTCCATAAAGAAGACCTGTGCCATCCTCGTTGATGGAAGGGTCCGCAAAAACACCGGTAAGGACGGCACCGATTATTCCCGCCACTCCGTGAATGCCAAACACATCAAGGGCGTCGTCATAGCCAAGCTTGTGCTTTAGCACCGCCACCGCAAAGTAGGGCACAACGCCAGCCACCAAGCCTATGATGATGGCACCTATCACATTTACAAAGCCCGCCGCCGGAGTTATGGCTACAAGCCCGGCTATGACACCAGATGCAAGACCAAGGACGGTGGGCTTTTTGGCGTGGAGCCATTCCACAAACATCCAAGATAGGGCTGCAACCGCTGTGGCAATGTTAGTGTTCAACCAAGCCACCGCTGCCAGAGCATCTGAAGCTACTGCGGAGCCTGCGTTAAAGCCAAACCATCCAAACCACAAAAGCCCAGCGCCTATAACGACCATGGGAAGGTTGCTGGGAATGAGGGCAGTATCCTTACGCTTACCCAATATCAAAGCACCCACCAAGCCCGCAACACCTGCGTTTATGTGCACCACAGTGCCACCCGCAAAGTC
>DAIRFT010000058.1:0-4277 GCA_036794885.1 Thermocrinis sp.
TAACCATCCTCTTGGAGGTTTAAAGTTCAATCTCCAAGAGCATACCAAAGGGCACTGCTAAACCACTTAGATATAGGACCCCCGGTCTAAGAAGGGGCAATAAGTTCAAAAGCCCCCAATCCCTCTCCCCAAAGAACACGGACACCGCGTCTAAATCGTTCTTGGATACCAAACGGAATATGGCTTGTGTGTTCATCTGAGAAAGTATGTATTTATTCAAGTTTGCGGGTCTTTGGGTTATGGCTATAAGACCAACGCCAAACTTTCTACCCTCCAAGGCTATCCTCTTTGTCATCTGAAGGGCTATGTTTTCCCTTCCCGTAGGCAGGTCAATGGCACCCCTCTCCGGTGCAAAGTTGTGGGCTTCCTCAAGGACTATGATCCGCCTCCTGCCATCCTTCATTGAAGAGAGGAATATCTCCTTCATGATAAGCCCCACTATGTTCAGGCGGGATTCTGGGTCTGCCAGATCGCTCAAATCACATATAACCAATGGACTTTTAGAGTTCACCACCTCCTTTGCCTTTTCCCATATTAGCCTTTGATTTTTTACTGCGTCCTCTCCAAAGTCCCTTGAGAGAAGCTCCAAAAGGTCTTCCGCCTGCTCTTTAATGTCCGCGGGTGCATCAAGGAGAATATCCTCCAAGCCCTTTTCACTGTAAGCTATTTTCTCCAAGTCTGGCTTTAGGGACCTCCTTATTTTCCCAAAGAAAGCCCGCTCTTGGGAGGACCTTTCTCCCACTTCAAAGCCATACCTCTTAAACAGCTCCTTTATGTCCTCCGCACCTACGGGAAAGAGGGTATAGGGAAACTCCACATAATCTATGAATTCCTCGTTTTCTTTCAGCTTTTTGAAATATTCTCCAAAAAGGTCTATGACAAAAACTTGGGCGTAGCCTTTGTCCTTTATGTCCTTTAAAAGCCGAACCACAAAGGTGGTCTTCCCAGAACCTGTGGTGCCAAGCACCGCCATGTGCATTGTGGCGATCTTTGTAAGGTCCAAGTAGGCGGGTGTGCCCACGCCAAAGAGCTTACCCGCAAAGACCTTAACCTCCATCGGATAGCCAGACATGTTGGTGCCCATAAGTTCCTTTAATTCCTCCTCTTCTTCCATCCTTACAAACTGGGTGCCCACTTCCAAAGTCTTCAAAGGAACGCCAAAGAGGCTCTCCTTTTCCTTCTCCCTGTGCTTTATGTATTCGCAGACTACATGAACCTTCCCCACCTTTATTCTCCCACTTTCCTCTGCCATGCTGTTTATGAGGGCAACCACCCAATCCTTTTGAAGGCTACTTAGTTTTAGGCTAAGGCTATCGGGACCCAAGGTGCTGACATTCCTTAGCTTACAGACCAAAAAGCCCTTATCCGTATTTACCTTCAAAAAGCTCTCCTCAGGCAGGTCCTCCAAAAGCAAAACCTCCAACTCGGTGGAAGATTGCACCCTGAGAGCAACCGCCACCGTGTTTTTGTCCAGCCTAACAGACGATCCCTTTAAAAGTTCCCAAAGTGTTAAGAGTTCCTTTATCCTCTTTTCCTCCTCAACCATCACCATAGCTTCCAAGTTGCCTTCCACAGTGCCCGAGTAAGTGAGGTTTGCAGACCCTACATAGGCTTTTCTTTCATCCATTATCAAAAACTTGGCGTGCAATCGTGGGTTTATGTATACTTCTCCACCAAAGTCCCTTATGGCTTTGAAAACCCTGTAATCTGTGATCTCAAGGTCCCTTCTTTCTCCAGCCCTCAGGATAACCTCCAACTTTACCTGAGGTTTGAGGGCTTTTATAAGTTCCTCCAAGACCTCCCCCTTGACCCATGGAGAAGCAACCTTGAGGGAATTTTGAACCTGGGAAACCTCCCTTACAAACTTGTCAATGAGTGCTTCCACAGGAATATTTTATTCCTTATGGAGCTCTTGCTCTATCTTCTATTTCTTGTGTTTTTGACCCTTTTGGTTTTTGGCTTTCTTCGTTGGTATGGCAAGTTTATGGGCGGAGGCTGAAGGCTCAGAACTGAGTTTTTAAGCCCACCAGGAAGTTTATAAGGTCCCTTTCTCCCACGATTTCCTTAGTCTGTCCAAAGTACCTTTCCCAAGAGACGCCCAAATATGGTGCAAATTCCTTCTTTATTTCATACCTAAGCCTTAGTGCTGACTCTGTTTTACTCAGACCGCTTCCAACTCCAAGGAATTCTATCTTTTTGGTGCTTGCCGAAACATCAAAGCTCGGTTGAAGGATGAGCCTCTGGGTTAGCGAAAGTTCATACCCCACTTCAAGCTTTCCGTAAAGCTCCCCTTTGTTTGTTAGGTTTAGGTTTGCACCCACATCAAACCCGTAGGGTGCAGGACCATTCACACCCAGCACAAGCCTTGACCTTCCACCCTCGTTGCTACCTGCGTAGCCCACGCCCGCCCTTAGGTCCCAAGAATCTGAGATAGCCTTTACAAACAGCAAGTCCGCCCTTTCAAGTAGCCACTCGCTATTTTTTAGCCCCCTTTCTCCTTCCACATCAACCCACAGCTTGTGGTGGTCTCCTCCATAAAAGGAGTAGATGTGAAACTTTAGGTCTTTGTTCTTAGTTCTGTATTCCAACTTATCCACAAAGAAGCCACCGAACCTTGTTGAATGCATGGGCTTTATCTCTTCCCCATAGGCTATGGCAAATATCGGCAAAGTAGGGCTTAACGCCAAAAGGCTAAGGGCAATTAGCTTTTTCATGGCAAAACCTCCTTTTAAGGTTGAGTTTTTTAATTTTAACCCAAAGGGAGTGTTAATTCAAGTCTTTTATTTAAAGTCAAAGTTTGTTATAATTTGTTATTTTTTTAAACAGTTCTTTTAGATTTTTCTGGCTTGAAAATACAAATAGGGTCCCCTGCCTATAAGGTCTCCTATGAAGACCAAGCTTAATGGCACAGAAAGAATTGTCTTGATAAATCCTGGCACTGAAGAAATGTTTATATACCTTTCCTTTATATAGGAGAACCACTCCTTAAGTTTGAAGGAAAAGTCTAAGCTTACCACCTCTATATTGCTAAAACCCGCAACTTTCAGGGTTGTCTCCAATGATTTTTTTGAAAATCTTAAAAGGTGGTGGGGTGGATAATCCCATTCGGTCTCATCTATAATCCACCTGTCTCTGTTGGGCACGCTTCCCGCCACGTATCCTCCCTTTTTTAGTATGGTTTTTATACTTTCAAGGAACTCAATGGGTCTGTCTTGGTGCTCAAGAACCTCAAAGAAAGTAATCACATCAAATTCAAGATTTCTCTCCCTAGCGAATTTAACAAATTGCCCCAATTCCATGAAGTGTATGTTTTTTCCAAGGACGCTTTTTGCTATTTCTACGCTTTGCCTGTCTATATCTATACCCCACACATCAAAGCCATAACCTTTGGCTACCATCAGAAACTTTCCGTTCCCACATCCCACATCTAACAGCCTACCACTCCAAGGTCCAGAAAAGTTTTTAAAGAAAGCCCTATGGTTTGCACCGAGTTTTAGGTTTGGTAGGCTGTGTAATTTTTCGTATCCCGGAAACAACCCCTCTTCGTAAAGATAGCCCTGCATCTTTAAGGGCTCCCACCACTCCATATTACAATTTTCACACTTGTAGAGCTTGTAGTCTTCAGGGCTATACTGCGAACGGTATGAAGATAACACCTTTTCACTTACTGCTCCACAAACGGGACATAGGGTTCTGTTCATCGGGAAGATTATAAACTTAAAGAAACTTCAACTTTGCTTATAATTATTATTAGTAGGAGAGGTGACCGAGTGGCCGAAGGTGCAGCACTGGAAATGCTGTGTGCGGGTAATCCCCGCACCGCGGGTTCGAATCCCGCCCTCTCCGCCAAAGAGCTATGAAAAGAGCCATCTTAGCCCTTGAGGACGGAAGCTACTTTGTGGGTTATTCCTTTGGTGCAGAGGGGGAGACCTTAGGAGAGGTGGTCTTTAACACCTCCATGACCGGGTATCAGGAGATCCTCACGGACCCCTCCTACAAAGGGCAGATCGTAGTCTTAACCTACACCCAAATAGGAAACTACGGGGTAAATGATGAGGATGTGGAGTCCGATAGAGTTCAGGTCAATGGGCTTGTAATAAAGGAACTTTCTCCCATATACAGCAACTGGAGGGCAAAGAAGTCTTTGGACGAGTATTTGAAAGAAAACCAAGTCTTAGGTATATGGGGCATAGACACGAGGGCTCTGGTCAAAAGAATAAGGGAAAAGGGTGCCATAAAGGGCATCATATCCACCGTAGATTTGGACCCAAATAGCT
>DAIRFT010000059.1:0-4274 GCA_036794885.1 Thermocrinis sp.
AACAGCCTTGGCTTTTACAGTCCCTCCTACATAGCGAGGGCTTTTAAACTTGCCCAACTACCACCAAAGGAATTTTTCTCAAAATTCTTTGAGGGCACACCCACCCACTTTAGCCCGGAGGGCTTTAGAACATCCCTTGAGCATGGAGAGTTTTTAAGGAGATTGCATGAGTTCATACAGAGAGGTGGCAGAGCTAATCCTTAAGTTAAAGGGAGAGCTCTTTTTGTCTCCGAGGGAAAGGTGGTTCCTGAAGAGGTTAGAAGAATCCGCCTACCCTTGGCAGTTGGTAGAGGAAGGGATAAAGAGGTTTTACGCCAAGCTTCCACCGGAGAGACGAAAAAAAACACCCGCCTTCTTTGCCCTCGGTGAGATTGAAAGGTTAAAGAAAAAAGCAATAAAAAACTCCGCAGGGAAGGAAGATAACTGGAGGGAAAGGTTCAAAAGTCTTTTGGAAAAGCTGGGAGAGTATATTGAGGTGCCAAAGGTGGAACCCAAAGACAAAATGTCTGCAGAGGAAATTTTGGCAGACTTGGAGAGCAAGCTATACAAACACCTCTGGGAGAACTTGCCAGAGGAAGAAAAGAAAGCCCTTCTTAAAAAGTATGCCCAATTTAAGCAGGATAAAACCGCCCTTAGTTTTATGATAAAAGGTGAGCTTAGAAAGAAGTTTGGGCTTGGTGTGTTCTCCCTTTTTGTGGAGGAAAGATGAGTTTTGATGCGGTGGTTGTGGGTGCAGGTCCGGGTGGTGCATTCAGTGCCTACTGGCTTGCAAAGAACGGCTTAAAGGTTTTGCTTTTGGAAAAGAAGAGACTTCCCAGGTTCAAGCTTTGCGGAGGTTGTCTTTCTGCAAGGGTAGTCTCTTTTCTGCCGGAAGGCTGGCAGGGTTTGATAAAGGCAATGATAAGGGAGGGAACCCTTGGCTACCGTGGAGAGGAAAGCTTTAGTCTTCCAAGTGAAAAACCCTTGGCATACATAGTAGACCAGGCGGAGTTTGACTACTTTTTGATGCAAAATGCTCAGCAGGTGGGCGTGGAGCTCTGGCAAGAGTGCGAACTTTTGGGCTTTGAAGAGGGAGAAAAGATAAAGGTTTATACTTCCAAAGGGGAAGTGGAGGCGGACTTTCTAATAGGTGCGGACCGCTTTTATTCAAAGACCGCTGACCTTTTGGGCTACAAAAAGAAGAAATTCTTTAGGTCCTTAGAATTCCAATGCCTTACAAACCTCAAAGAGGGTGTGCGCATAGATGTGGGTCTAGTGGAAAAGGGCTACGCATGGGTTTTCCCACCAATGCGGGTATTACTTCCACAGGGAAAGAAAACCTTAAAATAGCCTACCGCTTTCAGAGATTTTCTTACCATTGGGGAAAGAGGGGGGCACTGAAGGCTTACTACTGACTTTTAAGGGGAGAGGAAAGCTACAAAAAGCTGTTTTTTAAGGCTTGGTTTCATTTAATCTAAAACAACCACCTTTCCAGTGGCTGTGGAAAACTCCCTTTTCTCTTCAAGCTTGTTAGTAAGAATATAGCCCAACGCCAAGCCTTTCCTTGACACGGATGTTATCAAACCCACCTCCTTTTCTCCGTCAAAGACTTTTTGTCCCTCTTGAAGGTTTTCTCCTTTGAAAAGAACCAAGGTTCTGGGAAGCCTGCCCTTGTAGTGAATTCTTGCTATAACCTCCTGTCCTACATAACAGCCCTTTGTTAGGCTTATGGCAACGTTCAAAAGCCCAGCCTCAAGGGGTGAGTAGCCCTCCCTCAACTCTTTTCTTATCCTCGGGACCTTTCTCTCTATCCTTAGGTCTTCAAAGTCCTCCTCGGTGATCTCTTCCTCCTTGGGAAGTTCAAGTCCGTCCAGCTTGCCAAAAACATCAAAACCCTCTTCTCTGAGCCTTAAAGGATTGTTTGCCACAAAAACACCATTCTTTTCCAAGAACTTGCCCTCTTCTGGCACCATGCCAAAGGTCTTCTCCACCCAATCTTTGGCGGATTCTCCAAAGACAAAAATGTGCCCAAATGTAGTTAGGTCTTCAAAATACACCCTCAGAGAGAGCTTTAACCTTTCAAACTCCTCTATGATCTTTTTTGCGTCTCCCTCTGTGTCCAAAAGGTATGCGTCCTCCAGCTTATACACGAAGAAATCCTCTATAGGAGAACCGTTTTGTCTGAGCCAGAGGTTGTAGTTAAAGCTAAAGGGCTTTAGACCTTTTATGTCGTTGGTTAGCAGGCTGTGTAAAAAGGAGGTGTGTTCCTCCTGAAAGCCCTTTGGCAGAGTTTTACCTTTTTTACCAAAGACCTTTATCTTTGACCTTTTTAGCCTTACCCACTTCACTCCATTTCCTCCTCATCCTTCATAAGCTTATACACGATGCTGTCTGTTAGTGCGATCCAAGAGGCTTCTATGATGTTCTCCGAGACGCCCACCGTGCCCCACTTTCTTTTGCCGTCGGTGGACTCTATAAGGACCCTCACCTTGGCGGACGTGCCCTCAGATTCATTGACGATACGAACCTTGTAGTCTATAAGTTGCACCTCCTTTAGGTTTGGATAAAACTCCTCCAGGGCTTTCCTAAGAGCCCTGTCTAAGGCGCTGACGGGACCGTTGCCCAAGGATGCGGTGTGTTCTTTCACACCACCCACAGAGAGCCTCACCGTTGCCTCGGAAACTGGTAGCTCGTCGGTGCTCCTTTTGGCTATTAGGACCCTGTAGGCATCCAAATCAAAGTAGTTTCTAACAAGTCCAAAGTGTCTTTTGCAGAGTAGTTCAAAGGATGCCTCTGCCGCCTCAAAGTGATAGCCCTCCTTTTCTAACTCCTTGATCTTTTCCACCAGCTTTAGAACCTCCGGAGACCTTTCATCCACCTCTATGCCCATTTCTCTTAGCTTATAGACTATGTTGCTCTTTCCGGAGAGGTCCGAGACAGTGATCTTTCTTCTGTTGCCTACCAAAGATGGGTCTATGTGCTCGTAGGTCTCGCTCCTTTTCATTACCGCTGATGCGTGCACGCCCGCCTTGTGGGCAAAGGCACTTTCTCCCACGTAAGGCAGGTTTCTGGGCACGGGCATGTTGGATATTTCCGCCACAAAGTGGGAAAGTTCGGTGAGCTTTTTGAGGTTCTCCTCGGGCACCACCTTAAAGCCAAGCTTTAGCTGGAGGTTGGGTATTATGGAACAAAGGTTGGCGTTGCCCGTTCTTTCACCTATGCCGTTTATGGTGCCATGCACCTGCCTTGCCCCAGCCAAAACTGCCATTATAGAATTTGCAACACCCGTGTCTGCATCGTTGTGGGCATGGATGCCTACTTTTGCCTCAGGGAAGCTCTCCACCACTTTTTTTGTGATCTCATAGACTTCGTGAGGCAAACATCCACCGTTGGTATCGCACAAAACTATCCAATCTGCCCCACCCTCAAGGGCATACTGGAGCACCTTTAGGGCATACTCGGGATTTCTCTTGTATCCATCAAAAAAATGCTCCGCATCAAAGATCACTTCCGGCACATACCTTTTTAGATAGGCTATGCTTTCAGCCACCATGTCTAAGTTCTCTTCCAAGGTAGTCCGGAGGGCTTCTAACACATGCAGCTCCCAGCTCTTCCCAAAGATAGTTATTGCCTGTGGGTGGGCTTTTATCAGGTTTTCAAGCTGAGGGTCCTCTTCTGGCCTTTTGCCCTGTCTTCTTGTGGCACCAAAGGCAACGATCTTTGAGTGGTTTAGTTTGATATTTTTTAGTTTTTCAAAGAGCAGTGTATCCTTTGGGTTTGAGCCTGGCCAACCGCACTCAATGTAATCTATACCAAACTCGTCAAGCTTTTTTATGATCCTGAGCTTATCCTCTATGGAAAAATTCACCCCTTCCGCTTGGGAACCATCCCTTAGAGTAGTGTCATAAACATAAACTTTTTCGTCCATAACCATAGAAAGTTTAAGCTAACTGTTTGCAAAAAGCAATACTTCTCAAAAGTGCCCGTGAGTGTCTCCGTATAGGTTTAGTCGGTATTATAATTTAGCTTGCATGACAAACCCCAACTTAAGGAAAACTATTGAGCTATATTCAAATAAGCCTCAAAACACGGACTATTCATGAACGGTTTAGAAAAGTTTATCAACCAAGTTATATGTGGTGATGCCCTGGAAGTTTTAAGGAAAATGCCAGATGAAAGTATAGATTTAGGCATCACCTCTCCACCATACAACAAAAAAGAAAAGCACGGTGGTTGGTTGGTGGATAAAGTCCGATACAAGGGCTACAGGGATGTTATGCCAGAGGAGGAGTATC
>DAIRFT010000060.1:0-4273 GCA_036794885.1 Thermocrinis sp.
ATCATACTTTTATACTAATTCCCATGCATATCCTTCTCATAGGTCTTGGAAATATGGGCAAGAAATACCTTTCAAAGCTTGAGGAGATGGGAAAGCTCCCAGTTCTCTGCGACAAGGACCCGAACAAGGCGGTTGGTAGTTATCCCTTTTATTGCCACTTTGAGGAGGTCCAAGAGCCCACAAGGGCGGTCATAATAGCGGTTGATCCTGCGGAGCATGTTAGGTTGGCTAAGTTCTTTTTGGAGAATGGGGCATTTGTCCTGCTTGAAAAACCTCCAGCCCTTAACAAAATGGAGTTTATGGAAATATACCATCATCCAACGCTTTATATTTCAGAAATAGAAAGCTTTTCATCCTGCCTTGACTACTTCCCAAAGGATGTGAAGGAGGTGCGTATTGAGAGGTTAGGGAGAGGAAGGGGCTACCTTTCTCCCCTTTGGGATTTGGCATGGCACGACCTTTACCTTCTTCAGCTGTTTTTCAAAGACCTGCAGATCACATCCCTCAAGGTGGGCGATGTTTGGCATTTGGAAGGAAAAGCAGACGGCGTGCCCTTTTCTATAAAAACCGCCTGGGAGCATCCAAGCCCCTCAAGAAGATGGTTCATAAACGGTGGGAGCTTGATCCTTGATTTTGCCAAAGAAGAGGTTTGGAAGGAGGGGAAACTGATCCACAAAGAAAGCAGGGACAAGCTCAGGCTCATGGTGGAAAGCTTTCTTTCCAAAGATTTTGACCATAGGAGCAAAGACAGGGCATTGAAAAATCTGGAGCTTTTGGAGAGCTTAAAAGCCATTGACATCTCCTGAGTAACTCCCAAATTCTAAATACTTATGAGAGAACTTTCAAGCTTTGAGCATGTATTAGAGGAGAGAATAGACCAGGCTACTGCTTTGGAGCTTTTGGAAAAGGCAGACCTGCCGACCTTAGGCTATTTGGCGGACCATGTGCGTAGGCGTTTTCACCCAGACAATGTTGTTACCTTTGTGATAGATAGGAATGTGAATTACACCAACGTTTGCGTGGCGGGGTGCAAGTTCTGCGCCTTCCAGAGAAAGCCAAGCTCACCGGAGGGTTATGTTTTAGACACGGAGGAGATTTTAAAGAAAGTGCAAGAGCTGGTAGATTGGGGTGGGACTACTCTGCTTATGCAGGGAGGACTAAATCCAGACCTTCCCCTTGAGTTTTACACGGACCTTTTGAGGGAAATAAAGAAGAACTTCCCTATGGTGCAAATCCACTCCTTTTCTGCACCGGAGATAGTCTATCTTGCTAAGATTGAAGGGCTTACCATAGAGGAGGTTATAAAAGCCTTAAAGGATGCTGGGCTTGACTCCATTCCCGGCGGTGGTGCGGAAATTCTCTCCCAAGAGGTTAGGAGCTTTTTGAGCCCCAGCAAATGCACGGTGGAGCAGTGGGAGGAGGTGCACAGAACCGCCCACAAACTTGGGCTAACTTCCACCGCTACGATGATGTTTGGGCATGTGGAAAAGCCTGAACACATTGTGGAACACTTGGAAAGGGTAAGGCGTATTCAAGATGAAACGGGCGGATTTACCGCCTTTATACCTTGGACCTTCAAAAAGGGCAACACCATGCTTGACCACATAGAGGAGGCTTCATCGGTATATTATTTGAAGGTGCTTGCCCTCTCGCGGATATACCTTGATAACTTCAAAAACATTCAGAGCAGTCATGTAACCCAGACCATGCAGGTGGGTATTGTGGGACTTCACTTTGGTGCCAACGACCTTGGCAGTGTGATGATGGAGGAAAATGTGATCTCTTCTACCACCTACAAGGTTTCCATACCAAAGGTGGAGGACATGGTATCTGCCATAAGGTCTGCCGGCTTTGTGCCAGCCCAAAGGGACACCTACTACAACATCATAAGAGTCTTTTGAGCCTTAGCATAGCCCGGTGGATGAGCAAAGGGTCGTAAATTCCAAAATCCTTTAAAAACCACCCATCACCCCCCGTTAGTATAACTTTAAAGTCCCTTTCGTAGCTTTCTTTCAGCCCTCTAAGTAGCCCATCCAAGTAGTAAAAAACTTCCTTTCTTAGCCCACCCAAAAGGGCAGACCTAGTGTCTTTGCCCAAGGGCACATCCACGCTCTCTAAGTTAAAGAGAGGAATAAGCTCTGCCCTCTCGTGCAAGCATCTCAGCCTTACCCCCAAGCCTAAGGTAATAAAGCCTCCTTCAAAAACGCCATCCACTAAAACATCCGTCACTAAGGCAGTGCCCGCGCTTACCAAAAGGCAGGTGTCTGCGTAAAACTCCAAGGCGCCGTATAGGTTCAAGAGCCTGTCTATGCCTACCTTTTCCTTTCCCTCAAAGGCAGTTTTTATGGGAACATCCTCCGGTTTAAAGAGGAATGCCTTGACTATCTGGTTTTGAACGGAGGGCTTTACGCAGGATGCGAGGATGTTTTCATACTGTTTTGTAAGCTCCCCAAGCTCTTGATGGGAAAACTTGCCAAGGTAAACTAGCTCCCTTCCATCAAAGACGCAGGCATCCACGCTTGTGTTTCCCACATCAATGGTTAGCCACTTCATCCCACAGCTCCAGCAAAATCTCGTTGATCAAAAGCCAACCCCTTTTGGAAAGCTTTATTCTATCACCCTCCTCCAAAAAGAACTCCCTTATGTGGTCTGGAATGTTTGGTAGCACCTCTTTGGGAACACCATCCCTTGTCCGTAGGGCTACAAAAAGATAGTCCTTTAAAAGTTCCTCTCCCTCAAGGGTTTCCTCCGTTTCTATGGGTTTTTCCCCCTGCAGGACTGCCCTTTTGTATTTTTCCAAGTTCCTGTAGTTTCCAAACCTCTTTTTGTTTATAAAACTCCAAGCGGAAACGCCAAGCCCCAAAAATTCTTTGTGGCTCCAATACAAAAGGTTGTGGGCACATCTGTAGCCCTCTTTGGCAAAGTTGCTTATTTCATAGTGTTCAAAGCCCATTGAACTTAACCCTTCTGAGAGAAACAAAAACATCTCCTCTATTTGCACATCGGAGGGAAGCTTTAGCTCACCTTTTTGCCAGAGGTGTCCAAAGAGGGTGTCTTCGTAAGGTGTTAGCAGGTAGGCAGAAAGGTGGGTTATGGGTAGGTCTTTTATAACCTTTAGCTCCTCCCTTAGGTCTTGGATGGTCTGCCCTGGTAGCCCGTAAATTAGGTCAATGCTCAGGTTTTCAAAGCCGGCGGACTTTGCCTCAAGGACAGCCCTTATGCCTTCTTTGGGCGAATGCCATCTTCCCAAAAACTGCAGGTTTTTTTCCAAAAAGCTCTGAACTCCAAAGCTCAGTCTGTTAATTCCCAGTTCCAAAAGCCCTTCAAAGTCCTCCTTTTTGTAGCTTTCTGGATTGCACTCCATGGTGATTTCTTTTACTCCTCTTGTGTCTAAGTCTTTGAAAAATTCCCTCCAAAGTTTGGTGGGATAAAGGGAAGGAGTGCCTCCGCCCAGGTATACAGTCTTTAGGTCAAAGGGTAGGTCTTTGGACAGCTCTAACTCCCTCTTTAAAAGCTCCAAATATTCTTTAGAGGGTTCGGAGACAAAGGATACGAAATCGCAGTAAGGACACTTATTGGCACAGAATGGGATATGAATATAAAGCCCTTCAACCATTGGAGAACCTTATGGGTTTTTGCCTAAGCTCCTTTACTATGGAGAGGGCTGTGCCCATCATCAGACTAAAGGTCAGTGCGCTGGAACCACCGTAGCTAACAAAGGGCAGTGGAATTCCTACCACGGGCATAAAGCCCATGGTCATGGCAAAATTCACAAAAACCTCAAAGATAAGAAAGGTGGAGAAAATGCCCAAGAACAGCACCTCTTCCTTTATGTCCGCCCTTGGAATGTAGCTTAAAAACCTCCAAGCCATCACAAAAAAGGCAGTTATCAGCAAAAAGCCCACAAGAAAGCCCATCTCCTCTGCTATTACAGAAAATATAAAGTCGGTATGCTTTTCTGGTAGAAAAAGTAAGTGGGATTGGGTGCCCTGTAGAAAACCCTTTCCGAAAAGACCGCCCGAGCCAATGGCAATAACTGACTGAATAAGCTGATAACCACTGCCCAGATAATCCTCGTAAGGGTCAAGGACTGCCAGTATCCTCTTTTTTTGATAGTCCTTTAAAAAGTGCCACAGCAGAGGAGACAAAAGCAAAAGAAGGACAAAAAAGCCAAGAAAGTATCTTAGCCTTAGCCCAAAGAAAAAGAGGGCAGAAAAGAGAATAAAAAAGTAAGTAATCGCGGTGCCAAGGTCTGGTTGCTTTAGCACCAAAA
>DAIRFT010000061.1:0-4270 GCA_036794885.1 Thermocrinis sp.
CAAAGGAAGTTTAAGGGGTGCAACGGTGCAAGACAAAAGCTTTGCCCAAATTTTGCAAGAGGAGTTGAGTAAAAAGCACAAGGAGGGGTAAAAATGGAGGTGAGCTTTAAACCACAGGAGCCCAAAGTTCTTCCACCCAACTACACGCCGGGGGGTGGATAGCCTTACCTCTGAGGACTTTTTGAAGATATACATTGAGACACTGCGTTACCAAGACCCTTTTCAATCCCAAGATCTTTCTAAAATGCTTGACGATATGGTAAAGCTAAACCAAGTCAGGTTCTTTAACGATATACGATCCTTTACCGAAGGTCTCAAAGCCCTCTTTAATCAATCAACGCTCATCTCAAGCCTCTCTTTGGTAGGAAAGGATGTTATCTTTTCTACGGAGGAGGTAAGTACTGTAAAGGGAGGGCAATATTACCTTTTATCACCTGAAAACATATCTCAGGCTACCGTTAAGTTCTTTGACGGAGACCAAGTGGTAAAAGAGATAAGGATAGATTTAAGAAAGGGTTTAAACGAGTTGAATTTGGAAGGTCTTCCAATGGGACAGTTTCAGGTAAAGGTCTTTAAGGATGGTTTGGAGCATTCGAACGTGCAACTTGGGATAAAGGGTAGCATAAAAGCTGCATCAATAATGGGCGGACAGCTACTTTTTGAGCTTTTAGATGGTAGCATGATAGACCCGTCAAAAATAATATACTTGGGGGGTGTGTAGCCATGATGAGGAGCTTTTTTAACGCAGTAGCTGGGCTAAACGCCTACAGAACATGGATGGATATAACCTCAGACAATTTGGCAAACGTAAACACTATTGGTTTCAAGAGTAGCAGGCCTATCTTTCAGGACGTAATATCCTCCGTTACCATAGGACTAAACACTGTAACCAATACTGTGAAATCTACCACCTACGGCGCTGGTGTTTTGGTGGATAGCACCCAAAAGCTCTGGACCATAGGCAACTTTAAACAAACAGGCGTGAACACAGACCTTGCAATACAGGGAAAGGGGCTTTTTATAGTAAAAGACCCAATCAGCGGAACCTCCTATTACACTAGGGATGGGCAGTTTAGGCTAAGCAGGGACGGGTATATGGTAAATTCGGCAGGATTTAAGCTTCAGGGTTTTAAAGTTGATGAAAAAGGAAATATTATTGGCACAGGTTTAGAGGATATACATGTTGTGCCCCAGCTTCCGCCAAAAGCCACAAGCGCCATAAACTTTTTACAACCTTCCAACCTAAACGCAGATGCAGGCGTGCCAGCGGTAGCTTTTGACCCTACAAATCCTTCCTCCTACAACTACAAATACACCGTAACCATATATGACAGCTTGGGAACACCTTATCAAGCAGACCTGTTTTTTAGAAGAACTGGAACAAACACATGGGAAATATATCTTAGGTCTGATATAGACCCAGCTACCGCCGAATACGAGCTGTCGGGAGATTGGACCGTGAACTTTGACCCATCAGGAAAATTGATATATGACAACACGACGGTTCTCAGGGAACCTTCCCCAGATGGTAAAAGTTTTTTATATTACCTAGATCCAGTCGCGTTAACTGTTCCTGCCACTACCCCCAGCGGTGGGACATTCCGCGTCAAAACCGATTGGCGTATATATGTGGGTGAGACGCTTCAAGCTGGGGCTCCGACCCCTGGAAATCCTATATCAAACTCTTACATTACCCAATATTCTGCAGACTTTATAATAACCGCAGACCAAAACGGATACGCCAAGGGCGACCTGGTAGATGTGTATGTGCTATCTGAGGACGGTGCGGTTGTGGGAGTTTATTCCAATGGAAAATCCCTACACTTGTATAGGGTAGCCATAGCAGTCTTTTCCGACCCTGAGGAGTTGATAAAAAAAGGTGCAAATCTGTATGCCTCCATTTCAACACCAACTATAATGGTTGCTGGTAGTTCAGAAAAGGTGCGTTCTGGTATGTTGGAGATGTCAAACGTGGATATTGCCTCTGAATTTATAAACCTTATCTCCGCCCAGAGGGCTTATCAGGCTAACGCAAGGACTATAACTGCGACCAATACGATCCTTGATGATACTATAAACTTGGTGAGGTAGATTAGAAGTTGGGTTTCGGAGAGAGGGGGTCAGTAAGGGGAGGGTGGGGGAGGGATTTTAGCAACGTGTAGAAGTATTCTAAGTCCTCCTTTTTGTATTTCAGGCTTGCGGTAAGTCTTAGCCTTGCCTCGCCTATTGGAACTGTGGGATATCTTATAGCCTGTAAAAATACGCCCCTTTCAAGTAGGTATTTAGCCAATTCCAAAGCCCTCTCCTCCGAATAAAGCATTATAGGTAAAATGGGAGTACTGTAGAACTTTACAAAAAAGCCCATTTCTGAAAGCCTTTTGTATATACCCTCCGCCAGGCTTTTCAAAGTGGGCACCATCCATTCTTCCCTCTCCAAAATCTCCAAAGTCTTTTTTGCGGACGCACATAGGGAAGGAGGCAAAGAGGTAGAAAAGATGAGGCTTCTTGCCCTGTTTATGAGGTAATCCACGAGCCTTTGGGAACCGCACACAAAGGCACCATAAGAGCCCAGAGCCTTTGAGAGGGTCCCCATTAATATAATGTTTTCCTGCCAAGGAATACCAAAGGCATAAAGTATTCCTTTACCCTTATCCCCCAAGGTGCCCGTTGCGTGGGCTTCGTCAAGCATTAGCATGCAATCGTACTCCTGGGAGAGTTTTAGCAGGGTGGGAAGGTAGGCTATGTCTCCATCCATGCTAAAAACACTGTCGGAGACCAACAGACACCTTCTGTAAGCCCTTCTGTTTTCCCTTAGAACCTCCTCCGCCCTCTCGTAATCAAGGTGTGGGAAAACAAATATCTTTGCCCTTGAGAGCCTGCAAGCGTCTATGATGGACGCATGATTGAGCTGGTCGCTGAGGATCATGTCCCCTTCGGAGACCAAGGCAGGTATTGTGCTCAGGTTTGCCAGATATCCAGAGCCGAAGAGGACGCAGGCGGGAACCCCTTTAAAATCCGCCAGCTTTTCCTCCAGGGATCTGTGGTAGATCGTGTAGCCAGAGACCAAGGCGGATGCACCGCTTCCAACACCGTAATCCTTTATTACCTTGATGGCTTCCTCCTTTACCTCGGGGTGTTCTCTTAAACCCAAGTAGTCGTTGGAGCAGAGGTCTATTAAGCCCTCCCTTAGGGTTCGCTTTCTAAGGAGTTTTTGCTGTTGTATTTTCCTTAGCTCCTCCTCAATCCAATCCATCACCTGATTATTACTTTTGCGCCGTTTTCCAGTAGGATCGTTTTTTCCTCTCTTAAGGCAGTCTGCCCTTGGGGTAAATATATGTATGCCCCCGCCGGGATCCTATCTCCCCTTATGTGGGGGTTAAAATCCCTAAAGACGCTCTCTTTTAGGTTCTTGTCCGTTAAAACCTTCTCCACTTTCGTTTCCTCTTTAACCTTGTTTGCCACCAATCCGACCTTTTCCATGTTGATGTTCAAGCCATACTTTTCTGGGTATCTTGTAAGAAGCAGGACAGCAAAAAAGGCGGGGACATAATTTTTTGTTTCGAGAGGGAGAAAGTTTTGCGTTTTCCAAAAGTTGACCCCACCTGTCCTCCTTGCTACGCAATTTTCCCCACAGTTGTAAGCTGCCAAAGCAAGCTCCCAGTTTTTAAACATCTGATAGAGGTCCTTCAGATACATGGCGGCAGCCTCGGTGGATTTTATCACATCAAACCTCTCGTCTATTTCTCCGTCCACCCTAAGTCCATACCTCCTTGCGGTGGAGGGTATAAACTGCCACAGCCCAGCAGCGCCGGCACGAGAAACCGCAAAGGGATTGAAGGCGCTTTCTATTACGGGCAATAGGGCAAGCTCTTCTGGCAGACCGTGCTTTTGCAGTATAGGGATTATTATCGGCATGTAGTAGCCAGCCCTTCTTAGGGTATTTTCAAAGGACTGCCTGTTTGCCAGAAAATAATTGACAAACCTTCTAATTTCTTCTCTGTCTGGGATCTCTATGTTAAAGACCTTAGCCTCCTGCGCTAAAAACTTCTCCTCCTCCTCGGAAAAGCCAAAGTTTCCTTTTTTGACCACATCTATGTTGCTGTTTTTGTAAGGGAATACGCTTTGCCTTATAGTGGGCGTGCAGGAGGACAAAAGGGCAAGGGCAAAAAGCATTACTATCTTCATTTTTTCCTCCCCGTGGGATTAATATAATAACATACCTCGGGTGAGAAATTATTTAAATAGCCAAGACTTCCTGAAGAAACTATAC
>DAIRFT010000062.1:0-4243 GCA_036794885.1 Thermocrinis sp.
TATATAGCAGGTTTTGAAGACAAAGAACAGGCAGTAAAGATCGCTGTGTGAGGTGTTGCCATGGAGGTTTTGGAAAGGGAAAAGGAAAAAGTTTTAGACCTGTCTGGTCTTATGTGCCCTTTGCCAATAGTGATCACCTCCGAGAACATAAAGAGGCTAAAGGATGGCGAGGTTATAACCGTAATATCCACAGATCCGGGCTTTGAGAGGGACATATTCAACTGGTGCAAGCAAACGGGCAATCAACTCTTGGAATTGAAAAAGGAAGGGGACAAGGTCATAGCACAGGTTAAAAAGGTCCCCGAAGCGGTGGAGCCCTCCCTCTGGTATTGGATAAAGTTCCACTCTCTTGGAGTGAAGCTACACCTAAGGCACATTTTGATGATGTTGAACCCATTTGCGGAAAAGCCAGACCACTTTATAACCTTTTCTGCCATATCGGAGGGTACAAGGGCTGAGAAATATCTAAAGGGAAGGGCTAAGCTTATCCCAATTCCGGACGAAATAGACCCAAGATGCGGTGTAGTTCTTGCTATAAAGGGAGAGGAAAAGGCAAGGGAAATCTACAAGGAGCTATACGAGAATGGCTTTTTTGTGGAAGCCATCTATAAAAAGGAAGGTAAAAACTACAGGAGGATGTATCCCTGAGCTTTCTTGAGGAGGTGCTTTCCTACAAGAGGCAAACCCTCAGAAAGGACAAAGAATACGAAGAATTCCTTTGGGAGAAGGTTAAGAAAAGGGAAAGATTTTATAGCTTTGAGGATGCACTAAAGAGCTGTAGAACAAGGATCATAGCGGAGGTTAAAAAGTCATCTCCCTCCGCTGGTCTTATAAAGGAGGTCTCCCCAAAGGAGCAGGCAAAACTTTACTGGGAGGGTGGAGCGGTTGCCATATCGGTTCTAACTGAGGATAAATACTTCAAAGGTTCCCTGGAGGACCTGTGGGAGGTAAGGCAGAATTGCCCACTGCCATTGCTTAGGAAGGACTTTATCTTTGACCCATTGCAAGTGCTTGAGGCAAAAGCCTTTGGTGCAGATGCAGTTTTGCTGATCGTCAGAGCCCTTGAACAGAGGGTTTTGGAGGAACTCATCAACTATACAAAGGAGCTTGGGATGTCTGCCCTTGTGGAGGTCTTTGACCTGAGGGAAGCAGAGAGGGCTTTAAAGGCTGGTGCCCACATTATTGGCATAAACAACAGGGATTTGGAAACTTTGAAGATAGACCTTAACCTATCAAGGGCTTTGGTGCCAAAACTTAAGGAACTTGGTGCCAAGTTTGTGGTGGTGGAGAGCGGAATAGAAACGAGGGAGCAGGTGCTTGAGTTTGAAAATCTTGGTGCGGACGCCTTTTTGATAGGCACAAGTTTAATGAAGAGCCAAGACCCCGTAAAAAAGCTAAGGGAACTTCAGGGCTTTTTTGTTTAAACTTTTTTTCAAAGGAGACGATATTAAAAGGTAAGCCATGTTTGGAGGGACCTTAGGAATAGTTTCTCAGGGACTTGAAATATTCAGGAAATCTATTGACATAAGAAACAGGAACATACTGAACGCCAACAACCCGGACTATGCACAGGAAGACCCTGTAATAAAGACTTCTGTTCCATACGGTGTAAGCTTAGAGACCATTGAAAGGGTTAAAAGCCTTCACTATGTCCAGCAGAGGAACGCCCAATTATCTTTGGTTTTTTCCTTAGATGAAAGAATAAAAAATAATACAAGGGTAGAAGATCTTTTTCAAGAATTTACCCAAGGCTTGGGCGGTTTAGAATACCTAAACACCTTTTTTACAAGCTATCAGGACCTGATGAAGGACCCAACCAACGAAGGGGCAAGGGCTAAGCTGGTTCAGTCTGCAGACTCTTTGGTGCGCTATCTAAAGGACAGAAAGAAGAATTTAGATACCATCTCTCAATCCATTGACTACAGCATGCGTCAGTATGTGGATAAGGTAAATTCTATAACTAAGAAGCTTGCCAAGTTAAACCAAGAAATTCTCGTCACCTACGCCCAGACCTACGCAAGGGGACAGGACTACAAAAACATCTTAGACGAAAGGGATCGGCTTTTGAGGGAGCTTTCCGAATACATAAACATCAGAGTGCAAGAGGATGACATAGGCAGGGGTAAGGTGGAAACCTCAAGGGGCGTTGTGTTGGTGGAGGACAAGTTTAGCTGGGAGCTTGCTTACGACGGTGCGAACAAGAGGGTTCTTTGGAAATCTAAGGACGGTTCCCAAGTGGATATATCGGGTGAGATATCTGGCGGTAGGATAAAGGGTGGTTTGGACGCCATCGCAGCCCTGCAAGACTACCAAAACAGGCTTGACCAACTGGCAAAAAAGCTCATAAGCGAGGTAAAGCTCCCGGCAAAGACTGGTATAACAGAATACTATTGGACTTTAAACTATGCAAACTCTACAGACCCATTAGGTATCTCTGGGACCATCACACTGAACGGTTCCTCTTCCGTAATCATCAACTACTCATCAACGGCCACCCTTACAGACCTGGCAACCGCCATAAACTCCGCTGGGGTGGGCTTTAGTGCGGTAGTGGTTGCCAATCCAGATGGCACCTACACCCTTCAGATCACATCCTCCGACCCTTATTACACTATAACGGACAGCAACGGTATGGTGGGTGGAAGGGTCTTTGAGGGTGCGGGTATTGCAGACATACAGGTAGCTGGCAATATTTCCACTCAACTTTCTAACCTGGATTATTCAAAGGCGGACGAGTTTAACCAATTTTCAAGGCTCTGGTGGGATAATTCTAAAAACATCTATCAGGGTCTAACGAACGCCATTGCTGGGAACCTTAACAGCTATAAAAAGCAGTACGATATTGAAAACGCCATGCTGAGTTCTCTGAACGCCAAACTTCAGGAGATGCAAGGTGTTTCCATTGATAAGGAGTTTATGGAGGTTTTTCAACTTCAAAGGAGCTATCAAGCTTTGGCAAAGGTGGTTAGTGCTATGGATGAGCTTATCCGGACAACTTTAAACATGGTTTGAGGTGAAGGGCTATGAAGGTGCCAGATAATTTGCTTTTCTCGTTGTTTATTGAACAGGATGCGAGGATAAAAAAGGGGCTATCGGAAAAAACTCTGGATGTTTCTACGGGAAGGCGAGTGAGAGCCCTTTCTGACGAGCCTACTGCTACATACAATGTGATTGAGATAAAGAAAGAGATCGCCCAGCTTTCCCAACACTCCCAAAACAGGCTCTTTGCAGACACAAACCTTACCTACGCAGACTTTACCCTTGGGAAGGTGTGGGACACACTAAAAGGGCTTTATGCAACTACCCTTAGGGCAAAAAACAGTGCAACCCTTACACCAGATCAGCTTTACGCCTTGGCTGAGCAGTTTGATAAGGGCTTAGGACATCTTTTGGACAGGGCAAACGACAAACTTGGGCAGAACTATCTATTTGGTGGTTCTTCTCTGACGGTAAAACCCTTTGACCCAAACACTTTAAATTACACCGCCAGTTCCCAAGACTTTGAGGTTTGGGTGTCGGAGAACTCAAAGGTCTCGGTCTTTCTCAGAGGAGATAAGGTTTTTGGAAGCAATCTTTATATATCAAAGGTCTCTTACACCTCTCCCACCACAAGCTTTACTACCCTCGGTGCTATAACCTTGCAGGTTGGTTCAAACACCTACACCATCAACTACGGCGGTGCGGGCGAGCCCCAAAACACTCAGGAGTTAGCACAGTATATAAACAACAATTTCGGAGACAAACTGCATGCCTTTGTCTCTCAAAATCCTGACGGTGGCTACTCTATTGCCTTAGCCCCAGTGGAACTTTCCGCAAGCGTTCAGTTTGATACCATAACCGGAGATCTATCTACGGGCTTTGAAAACCCAAACATCCTTCAAGTGGTCAAAAGAGTTAAGGAAAAACTGCAGGGTGGGTTTTACCCAGATGACTTTGACCTCTTTTCTTTAAACAGGGCGGGCGAGCTGATCTCCCTGAGGAGGTCCGAGGTGGGCTCCGTGCTTTCAACGGTCAAAAACTTACAACCCACCCAGGAAAAGCTTGATGTGGTCCTCAAAAAGCAAAAGTCTGACCTTGAGGATGCGGACCTCTCAGAGAGCCTTATGGAATACACAAGGTATAGAATAGCCTACGAAGCCCTAATGCGTATGGTGGCAGACCAAAAGGACCTAACCATACTAAAATATATTTGAACCTCTAAGGCTAACCTCCCCTGCGTTGAACTTTAAAAGCCCTTGGGCAG
>DAIRFT010000063.1:0-4217 GCA_036794885.1 Thermocrinis sp.
GAAGACTTTTAGAATTTGATAGGCGGTTTCCAAACCAAAAGCCCTGAAAGCGTATGAGCCACCGCTCAGTTTTTTCTTGTCTATTCTGACGGTTAGTATATCGGAGGTGCTGGAAAGTTCAAACTCTATCCGAGAGCCCTTGTCCGGGATTATGCTCGCCCTATAGAGCATACGCACTATGGTTGTTTCCTTTTGCCTTTCCTCCTTTTCTTCAAAGAAAACACCCGGAGAGCGTATGAGCTGATTTACCAAAATTCTTTCGTTGCCGTTTATAATAAAAGAGCCCTTATCAGTCATAAGGGGGATCTCGCCAAAATATACCTTTTTGGGTTCGCCCACTCTCTCACCTTTTTTTGTCTTTGTTCTAAGCCGGACCAAAACCCTCAGAGGGGCAGAATAGGTAAAGCCCCTTACCTTACAGTCTTCCTCAGTGAATTTTTCCTTATAGACCAGCTTGGAACCGCACTTAGGACAATCTACATCATATCCCCCCAAAAAATTTGTGTCTGAGTGCGCTTTGTAGCCGCATCTGTTGCATTCCCATTCCCCAATCTCATAGCCTAAATACTCAACGGTTATCTTTTCATCGGGATCCTTCATGGGAAAGGATGTTCGAAAGAGATACTCCAAGCCCTTTAGTTCCCTTTTGTGGGGAGGCTTTTTAAACTGGATGAAGGACTCAAAGGAATCCTTTGGGACAGTAAGAAGGTGGGGAGGACTGATAAGTTCCTCCCTTTTGCCAAAAAACTTTCTTGGAAGGGCTACGCTTCTTCTCATGTCTTTACCCCTTGGGTGGTTTTAAAACAAAATGCCCCCTTTATAGAAGGGGGCACAAGCTTACAAAAAAGCCCTGAAATAAAAACTCTCACTTTATCTCTACTTCCGCCCCTGCCTCTTGGAGCTTCTTGGCTATGTTTTCTGCCTCCTCCTTTGGTATGCCTTCCTTTACCGGCTTGGGTGCGGATTCCACCAGGTCCTTTGCCTCCTTGAGACCGAGCCCCGTGATCTCCCTGACTACCTTGATCACGTTGATCTTGTTGGCGCCCGCGCTCTTTAGAACCACGGTGAATTCTGTCTTTTCTTCGGCGGCAGGTGCAGGACCCGCTGGGGCTCCAGCTGCTGCAGGCGCTGCTGCCACCACAGCGGCGGCAGATACTCCAAACTTCTCTTCCAGCTTCTTTACAAGCTCGGCAACCTCCAAAAGGGTCATGTTGCCTATAGCTTCCACTATTTCGTCAATGGTAGGTGCTGGCATCTTTATACCTCCTTACTAAGATTTTTTCTCTTCTATTGCCTTTAGGGTGAGCACAAGCTTTTGGGGCATAGCCTTGAGGGCTAAGATAAAGTTCATCAAAGGAGCCTGCAGTGTGCCCATAAGTTTGGAAAGCAGTACCTCCCTTGGGGGCAACTCTGCAAGGGCTTGCACCTCTTGGGGCTTTAAAAACCTGCCTTCCATAAAACCACCCTTTATCTTGGCAAGGGGGTTTTCTTTGCTCAGCTCCTTTGAAACTTCAAAGATCTTTTTGGCAACCATCACTGGATCCCTGTAAGCAAAGACCAAGGCTGTTGGTCCCACAAGCACATCCCTATGGTCTGCCACCGCAGTGTCCATAAAAGCCCTGTAAAAGAGGGTGTTTTTGCCCACCACAAGCTCCCCGTCCATAGCTTTGAGCTCAGCCCTGAGCTTTGTAAGAGGCTGCGCGTCTATACCCGAGTAGTTAAAGAAGACTATCAGCTGTGCCCTCCGTAGCCTATCCTTGTAGCTGTTGATCATTTCAGCCTTTACCTGCCAACTTTTCCTCATGCGGCCACCTCCTGAAGCTTCCTGAGGGTAAGGGCAGTATCCACCTTAACACCCGGAGACATGGTAGCTGACAGGGTAATACCCTTCACATACTGACCCTTTGCACCCGGTGGTTTTGCCTTCACCACCGCATCTATAGCAGTGTATGCGTTCTCAATGAGCTTTTTCTCATCGAAGGAAATTTTCCCTATGGGCATGTGCACATTACCAGTTTTGTCCACCTTGAACTCCACCCTACCCTTCTTTGCCTCCTCTATTGCCTGCTTTACGTTGGTGGTAACGGTGCCCGTTTTGGGGTTGGGCATTAAACCCCTCGGACCCAAAAGCTTTCCGAGCTTTGCCACCTTTGGCATAATCTCAGGAACCGCTATAACCACATCGTAGTCTATCCACTCCTCTTTGAGGATTTTGTTTATAAGGTCCTCACCACCCACATAGTCTGCGCCCGCATCCTTTGCAACCCTCTGGGCTTCACCCTCCGCAAGGACCAAAACCTTGAGTTCTTTACCCAAGCCGTGTGGCAAGACCACAGAACCCCTGACCATCTGGTCTGCGTACTTGGGGTCCACACCAAGCCTCATGGCAAGCTCCACCGTCTGGTCAAACCTTGGACCGCACTCCGCGTTGAGCTTTTTTAAGATCTGAATAGCTTCCTCCACCGAGTAAAGTCTGTTTCTGTCATACAGCCCAAGACACTTTGAATATCTTTTACCTCTTTTCATAGCTCACTCCTTCCAACCTTCTATTTCTATACCCATACTTTTGGCGGTGCCCGCAATGGTTCTCATGGCGGCGTTTAGGTCTGTGGTGTTCATATCCTTTAGCTTCATTTTGGCGATCTCTCTAAGCTGTTCTACGGTGATCTTGCCCACCTTTTGCCTTTTGGGGTCTCCCGAACCGCTTTGAACCTTTGCCGCCTTTTTGAGCAGATAAGAAGCCGGGGGCGTTTTCATAATAAACGTGAAGCTTCTGTCTTGGTATATGGTGATCACGACGGGCACCACAGTGCCAGGCTCAAAGTCCTTGCTCGCCGCGTTGAACTGCTTGACAAACTCCATTATGTTCACACCGTGCTGACCGAGGGCTGGACCGACTGGAGGAGCAGGTGTAGCCTGCTGGGCGGGCAACATCAGCTCCACGACCGCATTTACCTTTTTAGCCATTACTTACCTCCAAGAGAATATAACATTATATCACAACTTTTCCACCTGGGAAAAATCTAACTCAACGGGTGTTAGCCTACCAAATATGCTGATCAGAACCGTTAGCTTTTCCCTTTCTGGGTGAACCTCTTCCACGGTGCCGGTAAAGTTCATAAAGGGTCCCTCTATGACCCTAACCTGGTCGCCCTTTTCAAAGAGAATTTTCATAGGTCTTACGCCCTTCTTCACAAAGGCTATGATCCTCTCCACCTCCTTTTCATCCAAAGACGCAACCCTTCCACCCACCAAGACGGGTCTATAGACGTGTGGTGTCTTTTCTATTGCCCTCAAGAGTGTATCGTCCATATCCGCTTTTATGAGCAGATAACCCGGGAACATTTTGGATTCCAAAATAACCTTTGCTTCCGTTTTGTTCTCTTTGCACACAATTTTTTGCCCGGGCTTTGATATAGGGGGCGCCTCTATGCATAAGTCTCCCTCTACGCTCTCCAAAACCCTAACCTCTCCGTTCTCTATCCTAAAGGTGGTAACACCCTTTTTCCCAAGCACGCTTATATCTCTATTGTTGCTACGCAAAGAGAGCCTGTATTTTTCCTTTCCCATAGTTTTTATGACCACCTTTTCCTCTGCGGGAACTATAACCTCCTCCACCTTGTGAGAGAGCCCCTCCAAGGCTAACACCTTCAGGAGGTTCTCCTTGGCGGTAGCCTCCTTTCCCGCTTCCACTTGCAGGGCATACCACTTATATTCACCCATTAGCCACCCCTCAAAGAAAGTAGAAAGTTAATAATTCTAACAAAGGCAATGTCTAAGACCCAAAGGTAAATACCGACTACAAGGGCAAATATTATAACACTGACCGTTGCCTTTATGGCTAAATTCCTGCTGGGCCACGATACCCTATCAAGTTCTTGTCTTACAGACCTCAGAAAGTTCTTTATCCTTTCCATTTTTTCTCCATACGGGGCACGGAGGACTCGAACCCCCAACCGCGGGATTTGGAGTCCCGCGCTCTGCCAGTTGAGCTAGTGCCCCTATTTCACCTCTCTGTGTAATGTATGCCTCTTACACCACTTGCAATACTTCCTGAGCTCCAACCTTTGGGGTTTTTTCTGCCTGTTCTTTGTGGTGGAGTAGTTTCTCCTCTTACACTCGGTGCATGCTAAAACTACAACTTCTCTTACCGCTGCCATTTTTCACACCTCAATCAAGTATTTTTGTGACAACGCCCGCACCAACGGTTTTACCAC
>DAIRFT010000064.1:0-4180 GCA_036794885.1 Thermocrinis sp.
GTTTTCCCTCTTTACATAAACAGAGATTCCCTATCAAAGCGATATACTCTTCCGCAGAAGTTGCAAACCACCTCCGCAGGACCCTCCGAGAGTATTTCTTCTATCTCCTCCCTGTCCAGAAGGCTGAGGCTTGCCTTGGCGATCTCCTCGTTGCAGGGGCAATAATACTCAATCTCCTTCAGACCCACGACCCTTGGCTCCATATCTCCGATGAGTTCTTCCAAAAAGTCCTCCGGTCTTTTCCCCAAGGAGAGGATCTGAGAATAGGGAGGCAGTTCTCTGACCCTTTTCAGAAGCAATTCTTCAACTTTTGGGCTTGTGCCACCCATAGTTTGGATCATGTAGGCACCTGCGTGCTTGACGCTTCCGTCCTCTTTCAATACAACTCCCAGGTCTAAGGCGGTTTTTATCTGCTCAGACTGTTCAAAGTAATAGAGAAGGTTTTCCTTGATGCTTTTGCTAACTGCCGGAATAATGCTGGTGTATGGAGTGCCCATGCGAAGTTCTTTAACTACGGTTATGGTTTCCTCCTCTTCTTGAGCTCCTTTACCAATAAAGCCCCTTACCCTACCCATACCGTCTGCCTCTGCTACCAGGGAATACTCTGGGGTGCTCAGCTTCAAAAGCACCTTTTGAGGGCTTCCGTGCTTTAGGAGAGAGGAGAGGATCAAAGCGGACAGGAGCCACTCACCAAGTAAAAGAGTGGAGCTTGGGTCCAACTGATGGACCCTTCTGGCGGTTTCCACCACCCTGTCCGCCTTTATAACATAAACCCTTATGGGCTCCTCTTTGGGAACCGCTATAATGGCGTAATCTCTCTCCTCAAAGTAGTTTCTTAGGTCCTCTTTGGTTTGCTGGTTTAAATCCCTATACAGCATAAGGAATGAATATAAGCCCCTTTATAGAGTCTTACCCTCTATCACATCACCACCATCACCGCCTTCCTTCTTTTCCGCAGATTGATATATGTATCCACCCACCTTTCCAGCAATATCAAGCAACCTCTCTGTAGCCCTCCTTACCTCATCAATGTCCTGGGACTCCGCAAAGACCTTTTTACCCTCTTGGATAACTTTCTCCGCCTCTGAGATAATGTCTGAGGGCAGTTTGTCCCTGTTTTCTCTGAGGACCTTTTCTAAGTTGTAAAGATGCATGTTCAGTTGATTCTTGGCGTCAATGAGTTCCTTCTTTCTTCTGTCTTCCTCCTCGTGCATTTGGGCTTCTTTGACGATCTTTTCTATGTCCTCTTGGGTCAATCCGGAAGAAGGTTGAATTCTTATAGATTGCTCTTTACCAGTTCCCAGATCCTTGGCGGTCACATGCAGTATGCCATCCACGTCTATGTCAAAGCAAACCTCTATCTTTGGCACTCCCCTTGGTGCGGGTGGTATGCCAGTCAGGTAGAACTTACCCAGAGATTTGTTGTCCTTTGCCAAGGGTCTTTCACCTTGCAGGACATGGATTTCCACCTCCGTCATATAGTCTGCAGGGGTTGTAAATATATCGCACTTTTTGTATGGGATGGGGGTGTTTCTTGGGATCAAAACCGTCATAACTCCGCCGTAGGTTTCCACTCCCAAGGACAATGGTGTTCTGTCCACAAGGAGTATTTCCTTTACCTCACCGGAGAGTATGCCCGCCTGTATGGCAGCACCCACCGCAACCACTTCGTCAGGGTGCACGCCCTTGTGAGGTTCCTTTCCAAAGAATTCTCTTATTCTTTGCTGGACCAGAGGAATACGAGTAGAACCACCCACCAGCACCACATCATCTATGTCTTGTGGTCTGAGCTTGGCATCCTCCAAAGCCTTCTTTACGATCTCCATAGTCCTATCCACCAGGTCCCTAATCATCTCCTCAAGCCTTGCCCTGGTCAGCTTTTTCTGAAGGTGCAAGGGTTGATTGGTGGATGGGTCTATTGTAATAAAGGGTAGGTTGATCTCCGTCTCAAGCTTAAAGGAGAGCTCCTTTTTGGCTTGCTCTGAGGCATCTTTTAGCCTTTGAAGGGCGGTTTTATCCTTCCTTAGGTCTATGCCGGTTTCTTTCATAAACTCCTCTATGAGCCATTCCATTATCCTCTCGTCTATGTTGGCACCACCCAAATGGGTATCTCCTGCGGTTGCCTTTACCTCTATAACACCATCTCCACCCTCAAGGATGGACACGTCAAAGGTGCCACCACCAAAGTCATAGACCAGTATTTTTACATCGCTCTTCTTGTCAAGCCCGTAGGCAAGGGCTGCGGCGGTGGGTTCGTTGAGTATTCTGAGAACCTCAAGCCCTGCGATCCTACCCGCATCCTTGGTAGCCTGTCTTTGCCTTTCGTTAAAGTAAGCGGGCACCGTTATAACCGCCTTGGTGATCCTCTCTCCCAAGTAGGCTTCTGCAGCTTCCTTTAGCTTTTTGAGAACCTGGGCACCCACCTCCTCCGGGCGCACCTTTCTTCCAAGGTTGAGGATCTCAAAGCTTACGTCTCCCTTTTCGTCCGGGACAACCCTGTAAGAGACCCTCTTTGCCTCGTCTTTTACCTCTTCAAACTTTCTCCCTATGAACCTCTTTGATTCATAAACCGTATTCTCTGGGTCCAAAATGGCGCGCCTTTTGGCAGGCTCACCCACCAATATTTCCTTCTCCTTCGTCCAAGATACTACAGAGGGGGTAAGCCTTGAACCCTCCTGATTTTGTATAACCACCGGCTCATCACCTATCATAACAGCCACAACCGAGTTGGTAGTTCCCAAGTCAATGCCTATGACCTTCTCTGCCATTTTTACACCTCCTTATATTTATAGTTTAAAACTTTAGTCCGTTTTTGTCAAGTTTTTTATGTGGGCTTTTTTAAAATACAGACCAGGAAGGATATTCCGATGATGGCGTTTTAAAAAAGCCTCATAAGCAGAGTTTGCTAAAATAAATACCTTAGGAGGTATTAGCTATGGACGACAAGGAACTGATAAAGAGGATTATGGAAGAGGTCAAAGATGAGAAGTTGAGGGAGGAGTTGCTTGCTTTGGTGGTGGAGAAGAATAGGAAGCGGGAAGAGGAAGACCCTATAAACTATTTAGCAAGACAGGAAATACTTGGTGGGGCTACTGAGGGAGTAGCTAAGGTGGGTTGGTGGATAATGTATATTATTTCTATAGTTTTTGCCTTGGTGGGTTTTTTAGTGTTTTTTTTCGCCCTTATTGCTTTTCTTTCCTATTCTTTTGAACCTGATGACAAAACACTTGAACACGGCATTACTGCCCTACTTGTCTCCTTTTTTTTTCTTACAATGGGACTTGGAGGAGTTTTCACCCTTCGCAGCGGGAAAAAGGAATATGAAAGACTTAAACGCAAAAAAGAAAATCAAGGTCAGTCCTAAGGCTTTGTTTCAGACAAAAGCCCAAACTTAGTTAGTCGTATTCCTACGCTTGGCGGGCTTATATTTAAACCTATGGAGACAAAAACCCAAAATCTAAAAGAACTTTATGAAAAGGACTTCTACCTGTGGGTGCAAGAAAATCTCAGACTTCTCAAAAACAAAGAATATGACCTCGTAGATTGGGAGAACCTGTTGGAGGAGATAGAGGATATGGGACAGAGGCACTATGACGCTATGGTTAGCTATATGGCGGTAATTATGGAACATATCTATAAGTGGGAAAACTATAGGGAGTCCGCTTATATGGGTGGCGGGTGGAAGAAAAGCATCATTAACGCAAGAACGAAGATGCTAAAACTCTTCAAGGGTGCGCCTTCCCTTAAAGCGAAGGCTCAGGAAAAAGAAACCTTGCAACGGGCATGGGAGGATGCGGTGTTAGACTTAGTAGCATGGTTTAAGGTGAATGAAAAGTTAGCCCTTAGGCACTTTGGCAGACTTCCTACAGAAAAAGACTTCCCAAAAGAGTGTCCTTATAGCTTCCAGCAGATTATGGAATACGAACCGTGGCTTAAGGAGTGAGGTTTATATTTAGACCTATGAGGCAAAAAACCCAAAGTCTAAAGGAACTGTATGAAAAGGACTTCTACCTGTGGGTGCAGGAAAATCTCAGACTTCTCAAAAACAAAGAATATGACCTCGTAGACTGGGAGAACCTGTTGGAGGAGATAGAGGATATGGGACAGAGGTATTTGGATAGTGTGGTTAGCTTTATGGCGGTAATCTTGGAACACCTTTACAAGTGGGAAAACTTCAGAT
>DAIRFT010000009.1:0-16689 GCA_036794885.1 Thermocrinis sp.
CAGACTACATAAGCAAACAGTATGGCAGGGCGGAGCAGGAGAATAACAAAAGAAACGTAGCCTTTGCCTTGGTGATCCTCCAGAGGAGGTTTGCGTCAAGCCTTTATGCACTCCTGAAGTCCTTGGAAAGAAGGAAGGAAAGGTTGGAGGAGTTTTTGAGGGCAGGCTCTGTGGAAAAAGGGGAAGCCTTTTTGGAATTGGAGGAGTTGGAGGAGGTTGAAGATTCTACAGAAGATGAAACCCTTGAGAAGGAAAGGGAGTGGGAAAGTGTGAGCTTGGCTAAGAACATAGAGGAACTAAGACAGGAGATAGAAACCATCAAAACCTTAATCAAAAAAACAAAGGAAATTATGGAAAGGGAGGGAGAAACAAAGTTGAGGGAACTAAAGAGAGCCTTGAAGGATGGTTTAAAGACCATAGAGGAGAGCGGAGGAAACAGATAGATTTTGATCTTTACCGAATCAAGGGACACCTTGGAGTATTTGGAGAGAAAGGTAAGGGATTGGGGCTACTCGGTATGCACCATACACGGCGGAATGCCCTTGGAGGAGAGAATAAAGGCGGAGAAGGACTTTAGAGATCGGGCGGATGTTATGATTGCCACCGACGCAGCGGGAGAGGGCATAAACCTCCAGTTTTGCCACATTATGATCAACTACGACATCCCTTGGAACCCCAACAGGTTGGAGCAGAGAATGGGAAGGATCCACCGATACGGACAGCAGAGGGATGTGCATGTTTTTAACTTGGTGGCAAGCAACACAAGGGAAGGAAAGGTCTTAGAAAAACTCTTCAGAAAGCTGAAGGAGATAGAAAGGGACCTTGGGAACAAAGTTTTTGATGTTATAGGTGATGTTTTCCCCAACAAAAACCTTTACGAGCTTATAGTTTCCGCAGTGATGCAAACAAAAAGCTTGGAAGAAATAGAAAGGGAGCTGGAGGTTAAGTTAGATAAGGATTACCTTGAAAGGCTAAAGAGGGAGGTCTTTGAGGAGGCTTTGGCGACGAAAAATATTGATTACACAAGGCTTGCAGAAAACTATGAAAGGGCAAAGGAAAACAGGCTTGTGCCGGAGTATGTGGAGGAGTGGTTCAAGAGGGCTCTTGAAAAGCTCGGCGGAAGGGTGAGGGAAAGAAAGGATGGATTTTTGAGCATAGAGGAGGTCCCCTACGAGTTAAGGGAAAGGGCAAAGCAGAACAGACAGGTTGTAAAGAGGGAATATCCAAAGGCGACCTTTGACAAAGAAAAGGCTTTCAAAAATCCAGAGGTAGAATTTATTTCCTTTGGGCATCCCCTTTTGGAAAACCTCATAGACCTTATACTTGAAAGGTTCAAAGAAAGGCTCTTGAATGGTGCGGTCTTTGAGGACCCCTCCGGAAGGCTTGAGGGATTTTTGTGGCTCTTTGAGGGAGAGGTCAGAGACGGAACGGGCAAGACCGCAGGAAAAAAACTCTTTTGTATTTACGACAACGGAAAGGAGCTATCCCCTATAAACCTTAACATCCTTTGGGATTTGGTGCCAGTGGATGAAGAAGCACAAGTGCCCACTTACAACATTGAAGAAGGAAGTAAAAAGGCAGAAGGGCTATTTTACCAACTAATCAACCAATACAAGGAAGAAATACTAAAGGAAAGGGAAAGGCAGGCAAGGATAAAGCAAAAATACGGAGTGAAGTCTTTGGAAAGGTTCATAGACGATTTAGGTTGGAAAATTTACGAGCTTGAGGAAAGAAAAGAAAAGGGAGAGAAAAACCTTGATGGTGTCATCGCCCAGTTGAAAGAAAGAAGAGAAAGCTACGAGCGAGCTTTGGAGGAGTTGAGGAACCAAATCCATAAAGAAAAGAAGCTTACCCCTGGTGCTTCAAATCTTCTGGGTATCTTTTATGTGCGTCCTAAGTATAAAAAGGGCTTGGCGGATGAGGAGGTAGAAAGGATAGGAATGGAGTTTGCAATGGCTTATGAGAGGTCTCAGGGAAGGGAACCAAAGGATGTTTCAAAGGAAAACCTCGGCTACGATATAAGGTCAGAGGGCAAAGGAGAAGTCCGATACATAGAGGTCAAAGCAAGGAGCGATGAGTCCTATGTGGAGCTAACAATGAACGAATACCTAAAGGCAAGGCAACTTAAGGAAAAGTATTGGCTGTATGTTTTGTGCAACGCCCAAACAAACCCAACCCTTTACACAATAAACAACCCTGCAGAAAGGCTTAAAATGGATAAAAGGGTGGTGGATGTTAGGTATATAGTGCCACCGGAAGAATGGAAGGAAAAGGGAGAAAGGCATGAAGAGGTTCATTGAAGAACTGCTTCCAATAAAGGAGATCAGCAAAGAGTCCGCAAGGGAAAAAAACATAAGACACGGGCACATATCCACACTGCATATATGGTGGGCAAGAAGACCCTTAATAGCCTCAAGGGCAACCACCTACTCCGCTTTGGTGTCTGCAGAAAACATAGAGGAAAAAAAGAAATTCCTTTTGAAGATTGCCAAGTGGGAAAATTCCCTCAACAAAGAACTCATAGAAAGGGCAAGGGAGGAAATAAAAAAGGAAAACGGTGGAAAGGTTTTGAGGGTTTTGGACCCCTTCTCGGGCGGTGGCTCAATTCCTTTGGAGTGCCTACGGCTTGGTTTAGAAACCCATGCCATTGATTACAACCCGGTGGCGGTCTTGATCCTAAAATGCATCCTTGAATATCCCCAAAAGTATGGAAGACCCCAAAAAGTGGTAGAACAAAACGGGTTTTACAAGCAAGAAAAACAAGAGAGCCCTCTTATAAAGGATGTCCAAAGGTGGGGAGAGTGGGTATTGGAATCCGCAAAAAAAGAGATAGGAAGGTTTTATCCAAAGGACGAGGATGGCTCCATACCCGTAGGATACCTATGGGCAAGGACTGTCCCTTGCCAAAACCCCCTGTGCGGTGCAGAAATTCCACTAATCCGTCAGTTTTGGCTTGCCAAAAAGGAAAAGAAAAACATTTCTCTTTATCCTTTTGTGCATAACAAACGGGTGGAGTTTGCCATAGTGGAAAAGAACCGCAACCAGTGGAAGGTTTTGGAGAGTTCGGTGGAAGGCTTTGAGCCAAAAGTCCCCGAAAACTTTGACCCAGAAAAGGGCACAACCGCAAGGGCAAAGGCAGTTTGCCTTGTCTGTGGAAGCACAATAGAGGATGACGATGTCCGAAGGCTATTCAGAGAAGGAAAGGCAAGCCAAAGGATGACCGCAGTAGTTTTGAGCTCCCAAAAAGGCGAGGGCAAAAGCTACAGATTGGCAACAGAAAAAGACTTGGAGTTTTACAGATTAGCGGAAGAGTATTTGGAAGAAAAAAGGAAAAGACTTTGGGAGGAATGGGGAATAGACCCTGTGCCGGATGAAGAAATGAATACTAAAGACCCCAACACAGTGGCAGGGAGAGGTTATGGATTTACAAAATGGGGCGACCTTTTCAACTCCCGCCAAAAGTTAGCTTTAATTACCTTTACCGAAAAGGTCCGGCTTGCTTATAAAAAGATGTTAGAAGAGGGATACGCCAGAGATTACGCTAAGGCGGTGGTGAGTTATTTGGCTATTTCAATAAATAATATTGCCGAAAAAAACAATATTATTAGCAGGTGGGCGAACACTAAAGAAACAATAGCGGGTTCCTTTTCACGCCAAGCTTTACCAATGATATGGGATTATTTTGAAGTTAATCCCTTTAGTGGTTCAACAGGAGATTGGATGACTTCTATTGAATATAATATCAAAGTCCTCTCCCACCTCACCCAAATCCCACCAGTGGAAGCGGAGGAGTGATTAAATTCTACTTTATAAGTCCCAAAACTTTCAACAAAAACTCAAGGGCGTTTTGATTGACGAGTATCAGCGTGAAAAAGAGGATGATAAACATTATGGTAAATTTGCGGTCAATGATATTAAGTTTGTGTTCAAGTTTGAAGATTTCTTCCTTGAGCTCCGACCTAACCTTTTCAATCTTTGCTTCAAGCTTTGCTTCCATCGCTTGCATTTCCGCCTTTAATGCCAATAAATCCGCCTTGCTTGCCAATTCCTTCGTAAGCTCATCCCTTAGTTCAAGCTTTTTCTGGATGGCAAGTTCCTCTGCCCTCTTTTCCATAACCTCAAGCCCTATTTCTATTGCCTGTGCTACTTTCCTTGCGGTTTCCTTTCCAAGCTTGTCCTCAAGCAGTTGCAAAAGTTCAAGGTCTATTGCCCTCGCCATAGCTTTAAAAATATATCACTTTATAAGTCCCAAAACCTTCAACAAAAACTCAAGGGCATTTTGGTTAAAAAGTATCAGGGTGAAAAAGAGAATGATAAACATTATGGTAAATTTGCGGTCAAGTTTGAGGATTTCTCTTTCAATCTTAGCTTCAAGTCTCGCCTCCATAGCTTGCATTTCTGCCCTAACTGTTTGTATTTCTGTCTTTAAGACTTGGATGTCCGCCTTGCTTGCCAGCTCCTTTGTAAGCTCATCCTTTAGCTCAAGTTTTTTCTGGATGGCAAGTTCCTCTGCCCTCTTTTCCATAACCTCAAGCCCTATTTCTATTGCCTGTGCTACTTTCCTTGCGGTTTCCTTTCCAAGCTTGTCTTCAAGGAGTTGTAAAAGTTCAAGGTCTATTGCCCTTGCCATAGCTTTAAAAATATATCACTTTATAAGTCCCAAAACTTTCAACAAAAACTCAAGGGCGTTTTGATTGACGAATATTACAGCAAAAAGCAAAATGATAAACATTATGGTAAATTTGCGGTCAAGCCTTAGGATTTCATTCTCAATCTTTGCAGAAAGCTCTGCCCTAAACTTGTCAATCTTCCCATCAAGCTCTGCCCTTACTTTGTCAATCTCGCCACCAAGTTCCTTTCTGACTAACTCTATTTTTTCTTCCAACCTTTGTTCCATCGCTTGCATTTCTGCCCGCAATGCTTGTAGATCAACTTGCGTTTCTGCCCTAACTGCCTGTATTTCTGTCTTTAAAACTTGTATGTCCGCCTTGCTTGCCAATTCCTTCGTAAGCTCATCCTTTAGTTCAAGCTTTTTCTGGATGGCAAGTTCTTCTGCACTTTTTTCTAAAATTTCTAAAATCTCAAGCCCTAACTCTATTGCCTGTGCTACTTTTCTTGTGGTCTCCTTCCCAAGCTTGTCCTCAAGGAGTTGTAAAAGTTCAAGGTCTATTGCCCTTGCCATAGCTTTAAAAATATATCACTTTATAAGTCCCAAGATCTTCAATAAAAACTCAAGGGTGTTTTGATTAGCAAGTATCAAGGTTAAAAAGAGAACAATGAACCATATGGTAAATTTGCGGTCAAGCCTTAGCATTTCATTCCCAATCTTTGCAGAAAGCTCTGCCTTAAACTTGTCAATCTTCCTATCAAGCTCTGCCCTCACTTTGTCAATCTTGCCATCAAGCTCCGTCCTAACCTTGTCAATCTCGCCACTAAGCTCTGTCTTGACCTTGTTAATCTCGCTACCAAGCTCTGCCCTCACTTTGTCAATTTTGCTGTCAAGTTCTGCCTTAAACTCGTCAATTTTCCCATCAAGTTCTGTCTTAAACTTGTCAATTTTACTATCAAGCTCTGTCCTAACCTTGTCGATTTCGCCACCAAGTTCCTTCCTGACTAACTCTATTTTTGCCTCCAACCTTTGTTCCATAGCTTGCATTTCTGTCCTAACTGTCTGTATTTCTGCCTTTAAGATTCGGATGTCCGCCTTGCTTGCCAATTCCTTTGCAAGCTCATCCCTTAGCTCAAGCTTTTTCTGGATGGCAAGTTCTTCTGCACTTTTTTCTAAAATTTCTAAAATCTCAAGCCCTAACTCTATTGCCTGTGCTACTTTTCTTGCGGTTTCTTTTCCAAGCTTGTCCTCAAGAAGTTGCAAAAGTTCAAGGTCTATTGCCCTTGCCATAGCTTTAAAAATATATCACATCGCAAAAATTGCACTTTGTCAGGTCCAACTACAGGCTATAATTTTAATGTTGTGGAGTGGAAAACAGAAATGAAGAAAATCTTAGTTCCCACTGTTCTTCAATCGTCCGCCACCGAGCTTCCCTACCCCGACAACTACTTTGATGCAGTTTTTACCGATCCACCTTATTATGACAATATCAATTACGCAGAACTTTCTGACTTCTTTTATGTCTGGTTAAAAAGAAGTGTAGGAGATTTATACCCAGAATTATTTTCTACTCCTTTAGTTCCTAAGAGTAAAGAAATTGTAGCTAATCCAGTAAGGCATGGAGGACAGGCAACAGCAAAAGAATTTTTTGAAACGATGCTCAAAAAAGCCTTTCAAGAAATACACAGGGTTTTAAAACCCAATGGCATTGCGGTAATCGTATATGCCCACAAATCCACTACAGGTTGGGAAACACTAATAAACTCCCTTTTGGATTCTGGGTTAGTTATCACCGCCAGTTGGCCCATAGACACTGAAATGAAAGCAAGGCTTGTAGCTAAGGATTCTGCTGCCTTGGCAAGCTCCATATACATAGTGTGCCGAAAGCTTGAAAGGGAAGAGTTAGGATGGTTTGAAGAGGTTAAAAAGGAGGTCATAAAGGAGGTAGAAAGGACCGCAGAGGAGGTTTGGAAGGAGGGAATTAGAGGGGCGGATTTTTTTGTGTCTTGCATTGGTCCTGCCTTAAAGGTGTTTGGAAGATACAACAAGGTTATGACATACGAAGGAGAGTTGATAAGGGCGGACAGAATATTGGAGTTGATCAGAGAAACAATAACAGACTATGTAATCAAGCAGATATTCCACAATGGCATAGCCCAGGTGCTAAGTGCCCTTACGAGGTTTTATGTGCTTTGGCGTTGGGCTTATGGCTCCTCCGCGGTTAATTACGACGATGCCAGAAAGTTAGCCCAGGGCTTGGGGATAGAACTTGGTAAGTCAAGGAACTTTATAAGAATAGAAAAGGACAAGGTTAGGCTTTTGGGACCCACCGACAGGAAGATAGAAGAGATAGAAAGCCAGAGGGAAAAGGATATGATAGATGTGATCCATTGGGTTTTGCTTTTGTGGAGCAAAAACCAGAGGGAAGAGCTAAAAGAGGTGCTATCTACCACGGGCTACGGAGATAAGGACTACTTTTATAGAACCTGCCAAGCTATCAGCGAGGTTTTACCGCCGGGCAACGATGAAAAGAGATTGCTTGAGGGGTTTTTGGCAGAGAGTAAAAGAGTTATGGCAAAATTAAGAATAGAGACCAAACGAAGGGGGTTGTTTGAATGAAGCCCTTTGTGATGTGTGCAAGACCACACAGGGATATAAGGGAAGGAAGGTTTGACCTGAGCGTATATGCTGCGGACCTCTGGAGTGTCTTCAACGGAGAGGGACCAGAGGAATACAAAAACCCACAAGACTTTTGGAATAGAACCTACATCACAAAGGGGCTTAGGGACCTTTTAGACACGGTGACTAAAAGGCTAAAAGGAGAGGGAGGAGACCCGGTAATCCAACTGCAAACGCCCTTTGGTGGAGGAAAAACACACTCCCTCATAGCCCTATACCACAAGGCAAGGGAGATAAAAGCCAACGTGGTTGTTTTTGTGGGAACGGTCTTTGACCCAAGGGATACAAGGCTTTGGGAAGAGATAGAAAGACAGCTAAGGGGAAAGGTGGAGCTTTTAAAGGGCGATATTTCCCCCGGGAGAGACAAGATACTAAAGCTACTCTCTGAACATCAGCCCCTTTTGATTTTGATGGACGAGCTTTTGGAGTATGCGGTTAAGTCTGCGGGGGTGGAGGTGGGGCAGTCTAACCTCGGTGCCCAAACCTTAGCCTTTATGCAGGAGCTAACGGAGGCGGTTTCTTTGCTCCCTCAAACTGCGTTGGTGGTGAGCGTGCCCTCAAGCCAGCTTGAATATTACGACGAGAACGCCGAGAGAATGTCCCAACAGCTCCAAAAGGTGGTGGGGCGGTTGGAAAAGGTGCGAACCCCCATAGGGGACGAAGAAGTCCCCAGCGTGATCACAAAAAGGCTCTTTGAGCACATAGACCAAGCCTGTGCCAGAGAGAACATAGAGGAGTTTTTGGACTATTTGGAAAGAGAGAACCTACTGCCAGAGGATAGGCATACATACAGGGAAAAGTTCCTAAGGAGCTACCCCTTCCAGCCAGAGGTAATAGAGGTTTTGTATCACCGTTGGGGCTCCTTTCCAAGCTTTCAAAGGACAAGGGGCATCCTAAGACTTCTTGCCCTGGTGGTTTATTCCCTAAAGGATTCTGTGCGTCCCTTTACAAGGCTCTCGGACTTTGACCTTTCCAACAAGGATATAAGGGAGGAGCTACTAAAACATATAGAGAGAAATTATGAAAGCGTCATAGCAGAGGACATCACAGACCAGTCCGCCAGGGCTAAGAAGGTAGATCAGGAGCTTGGAGATTCTTACAGACCCTACCGCTTTGGAACGCGGTGTGCAACCGCTATATTTATGTATTCCTTCTCTGCGGGTATAGATAGGGGTGCTAATGTTTCCGAGCTGAAGCTCGCTTGTGCAGAGCCGGGCGTAGAAAGTAGCATAATAGACACCACATTGATGCACTTGGAAGAAAAGCTCTTTTACCTTGCCAACAGTAGGAATCCCTACTACTTTAACTCCACACCCAACTTGAACCGTGTTCTTTTTGCCAAGCTTGAAAACATAGACCCGATCAAAATTAAGGAAAAGGAAAGGAGTTTGCTAAGAGAAGCCCTCGGAGGCTCCCAATACTTTGATATATACCTCTTCCCAAGTGATACAAAGGACATTCCAGACACAGACAAGCTAAAGCTTATAGTTTTGGAAAACAAGGAGGACGCAAAGGATCACATAGATTACTGCGGGCAAAAGCCAAGGGTGTATAAAAATGTCCTTTTTTTCCTCTGCCCCTACGAGCAGGAAAGGGTGGGCTTTCAAAGACAGCTCGCAGAAGGCATGGCTTGGCAAGAGATAGAGCAAGACACAAACTTAACCCTTACCGAACAAGACAAGAGAAAGGTAAAGGAAAAAGTGGAAGACTTTAAAAAGGGGACAAAGGAGCTTCTTAGAAGGCTATACCGCCTTGTGCTCTACGCAGGAAAGGAGAAGGTAGAAGAAATAGACTTGGGAATGCCCGTGCGGGGTATAGAACGCATAGACAAGGAAATTTACGACCGGCTGAGGAGCGGAAATGTGATTTATGAAAAGCTAGCACCACATTACATAGTTAGAGAACTCTTCACAACAAGGGACCACATACCCACAAAGCCCCTCCTTGAGGTCTTTTATAAAACCCCCGGAATGCCAAGGCTCAGCTCAAAGGATGTGCTCAAAAACTCAATAAGTGAGGGTGTGGAAAAGAAACTTTTTGGCTTGGGTATTCTATCCGAGGATGGTCCTGTCTGTAGGTATTTTGGCACTTTGGCGGAGCCGAGCTTTGAGGAAGGAGAAATTTTGTTAAAGAAGGAGCTTTGCACAGAGAAAGAGGAGAAGGAAGAAGAGGTTGAAACTTTACCTTCGGAAAAAGACAAAGCAGAAGGGCAGATGAGCCAACCTACGGGTAGTGATCTTTATGAAAGTCCGTCCCCTACAAGTTTGATGGGTGTAGAACACGGTAGCCGTTCAATAAGGGAGTTCCGTTTGAGGGTAAAGGTTCCCGCTGGGAGGCTTCCGGATGTGGCACGCACCTTGAGGCTCATACCAGAAAAGTTTGAAGAGGTGGAACTGAGGTTGGAGGTGATAGCCCACGGAGGGAACATCACCAAACAGTTTTTGCAGAACACCATAGAGGAGGGATTGAGGCAGGTAGGATGTGATATAGAAGAGTGGAATCCCGTAGAGGATGCGTAAGCTGATCGTTATTCCATCAAGGCTTGGCTCTTCAAGGCTGAAGGAAAAGCCACTGCAGATTGTAAAGGGAAGACCACTTATAAGGTGGGTGGTGGAAGGCTGTTTGAGAACAGAAGAGGATGTTATCCTTGCGGTGGATAATGAAAAAATTGCAGAGGCAGTGAAGGACCTGCCCGTTAAGGTGGTTTTTACTCCGTCGGACATACCCTCCGGGAGCGACCGGGTTGCCCATGTGGTTAAAGACCTGGACGTGGATTTTGTTATAAACTATCAGGGGGACGAGCCCTTTGTTTATAAAGAGGATGTGCAAAGGCTGTTTTTAGCCCTTGAAGAGAGCCCCGTGGCAACGCTGGCAGTTAGGGACCCGGACGCCTACAGGGACCCATCCTCCGTGAAGGTGGTTTTGGACAAAGACCAATACGCCCTCTACTTTTCAAGGAGCCCCATTCCATACCTAAAGCAGGAGGACAGCCTTTACCCTCTCAAGCATGTGGGCATATATGCCTTCAGAAAGGATGTTTTGATGGATTTTGTGCGTTGGCAACCTTCCCGCTTGGAAAGGCTTGAGTCCCTTGAACAGCTCCGCCTTTTGGAGATGGGAATAAAGATCAAGGTCCTCCTCAGCCAAAACTACTATCACGGCGTAGATACGGAGGAGGACCTAAAGCTGGTGGAAGAAAAGCTCACTTTTTACCTTTCACATACTGCTCCCAATTCTCCGGGTTGAAGGGAGAGAGCTCCCTTAAGAGCTTTACTGTCTTGGGGAATTCCTCCGCCACATAATCCACATCCTCTTCTGTGTTGTCCCTTCCAAAGCTAAAGACCAGGGAGCCGTTGGCAACCTCCTTGGGAACTCCTATGGCAAAGAGCACGTGGGACTGCTTAAGTGCCAAAGATACGCACGCAGAACCGGAGGCGGTTTCTATTCCCATTAGGTCTAACCTTAAAAGCATTGCCTCTCCCTCTATGAGATGAATGATCAGGGAAAGGTGATGGGGCAGTCTTTGGGTGGGATGTCCTGTGAATTCTATGTAATCAAGCTTCTCTTCAATGGCTTTTTTGAGCTTATCTCTATAGTAAGAGAGCCTTGTCATCCTGTCCTCAAGCTCCTTCATGGCTAATTCTGCCGCTGCACCAAAGCCCACAATGCCCGGCACATTCTCGGTGCCAGCCCGGACGCCCCTCTCTTGGGTGCCACCCTCTATCAGAGGTCTGATCTTTACACCCTTCCTGGTCCATAGGGCACCCACACCCTTAGGTCCATACATGAGATGGGCAGTAAAGGACGCCGCATCCACGCTCCAGTCTTGGAGGTCCACCGGGTAATGTCCCAAGGTAGGGCAAGCATCCGTGTGGAATATTACCTTAGGGTTCTTCTCCTTTGCAGCCCTCACAAGCTCCTTTATGTTCTGGATGGTGCCGATCTCTCTGTTGGAGTGCCCTATGCTAACTAAAACTGTGTCGTTTCTTACTGCTTCCCTCACCTGGTCTGGATGGATGAGCCCATAATTGTCTGGCTTTAGATAGGTTACCTCCCACCCTTCCCTTTCCAAGGTCTTTAGGGGATGCAGGACGGAGTGATGCTCTATCTCGGTGGAGACTATGTGCCTTCCCTTCTTTTCGTATGCCTTGGCTATGCCTTTTATTGCCAGATTGTTGGCTTCTATACCACCGGAGGTAAAGACTATCTCCTCCGGAGAGTTTGCGTTTATAAGCTGGGCGACCTTTTCCCTTGCGTTGTTTATAGCCTTTTTGGCAACTTGCCCAAAGCTGTGCAAAGAGGTGGGATTGCCAAAGTGTTCCCTAAAGTAGGGTAGCATTGCATCAATAACCTCTTGGGCTACGGGCGTTGTGGCTATGTGGTCCAAATAAACAACCCTTTTGCCAAGCTTTTGTATAAACATGTCTTACCTCCTTTCAAGCTCTTGGCTAACGACTTTTGCTATGTTTAAAAAGGCTTTTGCGGACGCAGATTCTGGATAGCTCTCTACCACTGGCACCCCCGTGTCTGAGGTTTCCGAGACCTCCGGCTCTATGGGGACAGAACCCAAGACGTTCAGGTCGTAGGCTTGGGCAAAACCGAGCACCCTTCCCTTTCCAAAAATGTAGTATTTGTTGCCAGTTTCTGGGCACACAAAGTATGCCATGTTTTCTATAACTCCAAGCACTGGCACGCCCACCTCCTTGAACATAACCACCGCCTTTTTCACGTCCGCAAGGGCTACATCCTGAGGGGTTGTTACCACAATTGCACCGTCCATCTCCACCGTTTGGGCAAGGGTCAGTTGCACATCACCCGTGCCCGGTGGCAGGTCCAAAACCAAAAAGTCCAAACTGCCCCACTTCACATCAAAGAGAAATTGCGTCAGTGCCTTCATGAGCATGGGACCGCGCCATATCAAGGGTGTATCTTCTGAGGGTAGCAAAAAGCCTATGGACATGACCTTCATTCCGTATTTTTCCGCGGGGATGATCCGCTGGAAGGCATCCACCTCCACCTTTTGGTTTTTTATGCCAAGCATGGTGGGCACACTGGGTCCGTAGATGTCCGCGTCCAAAAGCCCCACCTTGTAGCCAAGTTTGGTAAAAGCAACCGCCAAATTGACCGCCACGGTGGATTTACCCACGCCACCCTTTCCACTGCCCACCACGATGAGATGCTTAATACCGGGCAGTCTTCTCCTCTGAAAGGCTGGGCTTTGCTGTGGAGGAGGAGCCATGTCCGCAAACCTGACCCTTACCTCTCCTATGCCCTCTACGCCCTTTAAGGCTTGCATAGCTTTTTCCCTTATCTCCGACTCTAAGGTTCTATCCGGTAGCATGAATATAACCTCAAGGACATTTCCCACAAGCCTTATATCCTTCACAAGCTCAGAGAGCTTTTTGTTAGCCACCGTCTGATTGGCAAGTGTATCCATTATCTCTTTTACCGCCATTTTTACCTCCACGATTACAATATAATTTATAATTGGAAAAGCTGCTATGAGCTTTCTCAATGAATTTGATTAAGCTAAAAAGATGGTTTTACAGAAAGCTCTACAAAGAAAGCTTTGATGCTTTTAACTGGGAGATAGACCTCAATAAGCCCGTAAAAGAGCATTGCTTTGTTGTCTTTGATACAGAAACCACGGGAACGGACCTCAAGAGGGCTAAGGTCCTCAGCATAGGTGCCTTCCGCCTGCAAGGGCTAACTTTAAAGTTCTCCGACAACCTAAACCTTAAACTCAAGGTCTCTATGGACACCTTAGAGAGCATAAAGGTGCATGGAATAACTCCGGAGGATCTAAGGGAGGGGATTTCTCCTAAGGAAGCCTGCGAGAGGTTTCTGGAGTTTTCCAGCAGTTGCCTTTTGGTGGGCTACTTTGTAGATATAGACATTGCGGTTATGAGAAACCTAATAAAAGATGCCTGCAACGGTGCCTTTTATCCCTACCACTTGGATGTGATAGACCTGCTCTCCGAGAAGGATCAAATACCCACCCTGGAGGAGCTTACCAAGAGGCTAAATTTACCCACATCCAACCTTCACGATGCCCTCGAGGATGCGTACATGACTTCCCTTATTTTTATGAAGCTAATTAAAAGATTTCAAAACCACAGGGTAAAAGAACTACCGTTAAAAGTTTAAACAGTGCTTATAATTTTCCTTAGATGTTGGAGCTTAGCCAGTTTAACCAGTTTATGCTTGATTACTTAGACCCAGAAATAAGGCTCGTAGAGGATGTGGGAAGGTATATCCTCTCTGCGGGTGGAAAAAGGCTCAGACCTTTGCTTATGATGGAAGTTTGCAGAATGCTGGGTGGTGATGTGGAAAGGGTAATTCCTTTGGCGGTGGGTATAGAGTACATACACATGGCTTCTTTGCTCCACGATGATGTGGTGGATGGGGCGCATACCCGGAGGGGAAGACCTTCTGCCAACGCCCTCTTTGGCAATCAGGCGGTAGTCCTTGGGGGAGACTACTTTTACGCAAAAGCCCTCTGGCTTTATGCCAATTACGGCAACCTTCAGGCGGTGGAGATGGTCAGCTGGGCAGTTATGCACATGTCCCAATCTCAGCTTTTGGAGCTTTTAGCCCTCGGAAAGCTCATTTCAGAAGAGGAATACTTCAGAATTATAGACGGCAAGACGGGTGCCCTCTTTGGGGCAAGCATGGGCGTGGGTGCCCTAATGGCGGAGAGCCCTCTTGCGGAGGAGTTTTACCAGATGGGCTTGAAAGTTGGCAGGGCGTTCCAACTTATAGATGATGCTTTAGATTACTCATCTTCGGAGGAACGCCTTGGAAAGCCTGTGGGCAACGACCTGAGGGAGGGCAAATGCACCTATCCCTTGCTTTCTGTTTTGGACCACTTGGACCCGCAGTGGGTTTTGGAAAGGTTCGGCAGAGGGAACACACAGGAGCTAAGGGAAAGGGTGGTTTTGCTGGGTGGCGTGGAAAACACAAAAAAACGGGCAGAGGAGGAGATCGCACCGGTTTTGGAGTTTGTTGGTAAGTTTGAAAACAGCCAAGCCCTCCTCCAGCTCATTAAAGGCATAGTGAATAGGGATCACTGAACTAATCTTCCGAGAGGATGAGCAAAAGGTGGGGTGAGAGGGTCCCGTTTATGAAGGATTGCTCTCTAACAAAGACCTTCTTTACAACGCCACTGGTGGGTGCCCTTATTTGGCAGTATTCTATGAGCTTTTCCACTCCTTTTAGCTCCGCCTCAAGGGAAAGATAGGTTGCCCTCTCTCTCTCATACCGGTTTTTCCAGTCTTCATATTCGCTCTTTGAGAGGAGCCCCCTGTTGTATAGCTCCTCATACCTCTTAAAATCTCTCTCCGTCTTTTCAAGCTTGAGCCTTTGTGCCTCCAACTGGGCGGTTAGCCGCTCCTTTTCTGCCAAGTAAAGGTCTGGGTTTATCTCTACCAAGGGTTGGTCCTTCTTTACCCTTTGACCCTCCTTTACATAAACCTTCTTTACCGCACCTTTTACTATGGCATACACGTTCACCTCTTGAGAAAAGCCAATGGAAAATACCAAAAAGCTAATTAGGCTTAACAAAACCATGGCGATCCTCCAAAGCTAAAAAGGGGTCCAAACCTACCAAACTGTAAAGCTTGGCAAGAAAGAGCATGATCTCATACTTTACCCTCATTATCTCCATCTCCGCCTCCGTTTTTTCAGCCATAGCATAACCCAAATCAAAGGCAAGCTCCAGCTCATACTCAGACCTCCTTAAGGTAAGGTTCTCCTCCGCATATTTACCCTTTGCCAAGGCATAATCCAGTTTGGAAAGCAGGTAAGAGTATTCGTAATCGGCAGAATTTACTAAAAGCTCCAACTCTTTCAGGCTATCCTCCATCTCCACAAGGACGCCTCTTTTCTGGTTTTCCAGCTCAATAAGATTAAAGGGAGTTGATGGGTCAAAGAGGGGCAAAAAGACTTCTATCCCTGCCCGCCAGCCGGTCTGATTGTATGCCCTTGTCTGAGGCACCCCAGTTCTTATGCTGTTTCCCACCTCACCCCTGAGCTGGACCCTTAGGTCAAAAAGGTTGTTGGCTTCCTTTAACCTCTCCTCATAGAGGGCAAGGTTTATTCTTTTTATAGTCAGCAGTGGGCTGTTTTCTGTGCCAACCTTTAAGAGTTTTTCCTTATCAAGGCTTCCCCTCTTTGGCTCAAAGGATAGGCTCTCTAAGGTGATATACTCATCCATTCTAAGTCCCACCAACTTTTTTATACGGTATAAGATTTGGTTGTATTGGAACTGTGCCCTTCTGAGCTCCGCCCTCTTTTCGCTATAAACCATCTCCAACCTGGCAACCTCCACATCCGTTGCCAAGCCCAACTCCTTTCTCTGGACCGCCCGGTCAAACCTCACATAGGCTATTGCCATTTCCTCCCTTTTGACCTCCGTGAGCTTTTCCCAAAGGCTTGCTTGGGCAAAAAGTTCCAGGAGTTTTATCTTAAGCTCCCTTTCCAACTGCCTTTTAACCTCCCTTTGGGCTTGTGCCCTCAGCTTGGCAGACTTTATCCTTGGTAGGGTCTTTCTGTATTCATACAGAACGCTAACAAAGCTCACGCCAAAGGGCTTTTCCCATTCTTCACTATTGGAGTTGTATATTAACCCCGCACCCAAAACTGCCCTCGGCATAAAAAAGAGTTTGGCTTCAGTTTCCCTGGCGTCCAAACTATCCAGTTCAAGGGTCGCCCTCTTTATCTCCGGGTTGTTTTTAAGAGCCAGCTCGTAAGCCTTGTTTAGGTCAAGCTTTATGGCTTCTTGCGTCCAGCATAAGGAGACAAAAAACAAAAGGAGAAGAAAGCTCATTTTTTATTTTCCCTGAGAAAATTCACAAGGTTAACCCTCTTGTAATGCTCTTCCACTACCCACCTACCTATTAGCAAAAACTCCCTTGGTTCTATATAACCGGGCACCTTGGCTATCACATTGCCGTTTTTGTCTAAAAACATAAACACGGGCGTCAGTCTTACGCCATGCTTTAGGGCAAACTGCCTTTCTGTGGTCTTTTTACCATCAAAATCCACCACCTCCAGACTGCCCTTTATGTCAATTTCCACCATGTTAAAGTGCTTTGTGTAATAGCCCTGAACTTGACTGTCCTGAAAGGTCACCCTTCTCATCTTATCGCAGAAGGGACAACCTTCCTGATGGAACATTATGAAGAGATACTTTCCCGCCTTTGTGGATTCTTCTAAGTCTTCCTTTAAATTCAAAAAGGAAGGTTTGAGAAAGGGTATGGGTGCACTAAAGGCAAATCCAAAGAAGAGTAGCAAAAGTAAGATCGTAAAACTTTTCCTTCTCATATTTTTAAATTATATACCTCGGACCTCGGGTGAGAAATTATTTAAATAGCCAAGACTTCCTGAAGAAACTATACCCA
>DAIRFT010000065.1:0-4124 GCA_036794885.1 Thermocrinis sp.
CCTTGCCAAGGCTTTTTCTTAAGAGATTTCCAACTTCTCTGAATTTTTCACCCGAAGTATACATTAAAATAATAGCTGAAATATTAACTGGGAGGTTTAAGCCATGAAAAAAAGCCTCTTGCTTTTGCCCTTTGGTGTTGCCTTAGCCCAGCCAGTTATAGAACCCAATTTTGCGGATAGGTTATTTCCATACATTACCTACGGGGAAGTTTGGAGTGGCACTCCAGCCATGTTAAAGGATGTAGCCATTTCCAATGTGTTAGTCGTTTATGGTTCAAAGGAGGACCCGGAGGTTGTAGCCCAAGCGGGCAAGATTGCCTTTTACTTGGGGCAATGGGCAGAAGACATTGGCTTTGGTGTGGAAGAGGTAAAACAGTCCAAAATACCACCACTACTGGTGAGCGACGCCCAACTAAAGAACCTTCAGTGGAAAAACATCATAGTGGTTGGCACCAACAACGATGTGGTAAAAGAGTTGGGACTGACCTTTGAAAAGCCCACCATAAAGATGGTGGAAAGGGATGGAAAAAGGATTTTGGTGGTGGGTGGAGCCAACAAGGAGCAAACTATACAGTCTGCCAAATACCTTGCGGACGTTAGGCTAAACTTCAAGGCGGGTGCCTACAGAACCTTCTTCTCCTTTGTGGCGTTGAGGGGACACATAGAAAAGGGTGAGTTTGACACCGCCCTAAGGCTTGTTAGGAGCCCTCTGGGAATCTCTGCCTGTGGTAAAAACATGGCTCTGGCTGGACCTATGGTAGCCCAATGGCCCGATGATATAAAGGCAGTGGTTAGAAAGAGGAATGCCATTCTATACCAAGAACTGCCGAAGGCTTTGGAAGAGAGAGACAAAGAGAAGGCGGTTGCCCTTTGGAAGGACGCAATGCTAACCTGCTACCAATGCCATCAGGGCGTAGGCATACCTCAGGTAAGAAAGTTCAAACCAGTGGAAGAGATCCACGCAAAGCATCAAAGGATCGCAGAAAGCTTTGGTATGTCCTGTACAGCCTGCCACGCAGGGCAGACGCAGGTCAGAGGGTATAAATGAAAAGGGTCATCCTCCTCTCCCTTTTCTTTCCCTTCCTTCTTGTTTTTTTGTGCGTTAGGTTAGCCTTTACAGAGTTTTTTGTGGAGTTGAATTACAGATTTGGAGACCTGCCACCGGACAGATGGGGCATGGGCTACGAAGAAAGGTTAAGCATTGCCAAGCTGGGGCTAAGGTCTGTGCTATCTGACGAGGGAATGCAGGAGTTTATCAATTCTGGACTTTTTAGGGAAAAAGAAATAAAGCATATGCAGGATGTGAAGGGGCTTCTTTCAGTGGTCTTTAAAGTTCTCTACCTTGGAGGTCCCCTCTGGCTAATTCTCTTTTTTAGCCTAAAGGACAAAAGAAAAATGGGTCTTACGCTCCTTCTTGGTGCAACCCTTACAGAGATTTTTGTGATCTTTGTTCTTGTATTCTCTCTCTTAAACTACGACCTACTTTTTGAAACTTTCCACAACTTCTTTTTTGACCCATACTCTTGGCGTTTTTTTGACGAAGATATGTTGCTTAGGGTATATCCTATGAAGTTCTGGTATAACGCTACCCTTTGGGTGGGTGTATTTGCCTTTATTTTAAACTCCTTCTTCCAAGCCCTCGGGTTTATTCTTTGGAGAAGTACTTCTTGAGCTTTTCCTCCAAAGGTTCCGGCTTTCCAAGGTAATAACCCTGTGCGTAGTCTATGCCTAAATCTTTAACCACTTCCAAGACCTTTTCATTTTCCACAAACTCTGCAATGGTTTTAATTCCCATCTTTTTTGCTACGCTTATGATTCCCTCAATAAAAACCCTGTCTGTAGGCGAATTGGGAAGGGTTTTTATAAATTCTCCATCAATCTTTAAAAAGTCCGCAGGTATGTATTTGAGATAGTAAAAGGAGGAATATCCCGAGCCAAAGTCGTCTATGGCAAAGCGAAAGCCCTCATCCTTCAACTCTCTAACAAAGCTCACAACCCGCATAATATCCTCAATGGCTTTTCTCTCTGTGATCTCAAAGATAACATTGTTGGTGAGAACAGAATACTTATCCGCAAGGGCTCTGACTTTTTCCGCAAACTCCTCCGTGGCGTTCTCCGGTACCATGTTAATGAATATGAAAAGAGGAAATTTGTTTTCAAAAAGTTTATAGTTTTCAAAAATCCTTTCTATGAGCAAAAGGTCAAGCTTTTGCATGGCACCTATCCTCTCCGCCACATCCACAAATTCCCCCGCACTCAAAAATCTACCGTTAAACTTTATCCTCATAAGCACCTCAAAGCCAAAGAGGGACATGTCCTTTAGGTTTATGATCTCCTGATAAAAGGGCATAACAGAGGATTTCTCCAAGCTTTCCACAATAGACCTTTCCACCTCCTTTACCACACAGAATTTATGAGGAGATTCTTCCGAACTTAGGACTATGCCCTTACCTTTTCTTTTTGCCTCCCACATTAAGTATTCTGCGTAGGTTATGAGTTCCTCTTCGCTGGTGCCATCCTGAGGATAGGATAGGACAACTGCACTTACACTTAAAGAAATTTCTTTATCCTCTATTTTTACAGGCGTGGAGGATAACTTGTCTTGGAGTCTTTTTGCTACCACCCGTGCGGTATCTCTTGAAAGTTCTGGCAGGAGAACCAAAAACGAATCCCCTCCAAACCTCGCTGGGATATCCATTCTCCCAAGGCTCTTTTTTAACCTCTCGCTGAGCTCTTTTAGAACCATGTCCGCGGTCTGATGTCCATATACATCGTTTATAAGCTTGAAGTCGTCTATGTCTATGAAGACTACAGAAAACATAGAACCAGTCCTTGAGCTTTTTTCTATCTCATCTCTAACATACCTTTCAAAGGTTCTCCTGTTATACAGCATAGTAAGTGGGTCATACTCGGAAAGAAACTTAACGCTCAGTTGGGCACTTTCCAGGTCTTCTATAACCTTCATCAACCTTACTATGTGGAACAGTTGATTGGAAACGGTTTTGAAGAAAACAAGATCATCCTTACCAAAGGGTTCCTTTAACCTGACGCCCACCACTCCCGCTTGATACTGACCATACTCAAACTTAACAAAGCAAAAGTTATCTTTAGTTCCAGAAGTATTTGGGTTTGCTTTAACCTCAGCAAGGAGCAACTTTGCATCCTCTTCTGTAAAGATTTTTGTAAACAGAGAAGAGAGGGTGAGCCTTTCTATGCTTTCTGCGTTTTGGTTAAACATATAAAAGAAGCTACCGTCCATAGGCAGAACATAGTCCAGCCTATCCAACACTTGCTTTGAAAAGGTGTCTATGTTGTTGTATGCCTGAACGGTGTATTCGGAGGTTTCAAGTATGGTGTATAGCCTTTGAATCTCCCTTGCCTTCTCTTCAAGCAGGTCATCAAAGTTCTTATGCTGTAGGAAATACAAAAAGAGATGGCTTTCTATGTCTCTTATGTGGATATTTATTAGAGGGTTCTCTAAATCCTCAGAAGATCTACTGAGTAGCAAATATCCCTCTCTAACATGAAAGCACCTTCCATCTTTTGCAATGCCCATTCTTTCTTCTAAAATCCTGTTCCAATCTTCGGGTGGTTTTAGGTCTTCCTCCCTTTCCTTTAGCCCATAAAAGTAAGCCTTTAGCTCCTTTGTGCTTAGGTCGTATATGCATAAGCTATCTATAAAACTCTTTTCAAAGACCTTACCCAGTGAAACCTTCAGCACACCACCCTCCCACTTGGGCACAGCCTTTGCAAGAGAGTCCAAAAAAGCCCTTGAATGTATAGCAACTTCTTTACCAACACCTACAACCTCCACCTTAACAATGCCATAGGCAAAGAGCAAATAAGCCAGAGCCCTATAAAAGGAAACCGCTATCCAAATTATGTCCCTAAAGTGAGTGTAAAAAACTGGAAGGGCGGAGCCAACGCTGTAAAGGAACATACCCAACGCCATGTGCTTGTTTACCCTCTCGCCATATGCCTTTTTCTTTACTATAAAGTAAGCAAGCAAAAAGCCCCAAAGGGCAAGCCCAGTCCAGAGCACATCGGAAATAGTGGTTGAACCCACTCCCTCCATGTAGGTTTTGGGAAGCAAAGGATAATAAAGCACTATGAAGAAGGAAACT
>DAIRFT010000066.1:0-4041 GCA_036794885.1 Thermocrinis sp.
TTACCTATGTGGGATATTGGGTTTTTGCCCGCCGCCGCCTCCAAGCTCATGGGTCTGTAAGGAGTAATAAGACCGTTAACCCGGTTGCCCCTTCCCACTTGTCCATCATCCCCCTGCTCCGCCGAGGTGCCCGTGACGGTTATATAAACGCTACCCTTCGTATCTGCGGTGTTTATGAAGAGTTCCACTTCTCTTCCCAAGTGCTCCTGTATGTAGTTTTTGGTCTTTCTTAAAATTTCCTCCTTCTTAGCAAAGTATTCGTCTTCGTTCTTTATGTATTTGCTCACAAAGGCAAGGGCAACGGTTAGCCTTATTTTCTCTCCGAACCTCACCCCCATAACCTTTATATCCTCCCCTATTTCGGGATGCTCCTCCTTGATTTCTGAAGAGTTTAAGAACCGCTCCGTTTTAAAAACCGCCCTTTCCAAGTCATCAAAGGGTGCAAAGCCTACCCCAAAGGAAGTGTCGTTTGCCAAAGGAACCTCTTTATTCTTTTGAAATCTTTCAAAAAGTTCCACCAAGTCCTTGCTACTGGGCTTTAACTTTGCGTGCACCTTTATATGTTTTTTAGGGTCCAAGTTCCTTAAGTTTTTGGAAAGCCACTCTTCAACTACATTTTGAACAAATTCCTGCACATTTCCAAGCTCCTTGCCATCCTTCTCCAAAATAGCCCTTCCAACCAAGTAAATTTCTATGGGTTCTATTACTTTCCCTCCACCAAAGACTGGCTCTGCCCTACCGCCCACCAAGAGGGCTTTATCCACATTATGGTGCATCACTGCCCCGAGGTTTTCCCGATACCACTTGCATAGGGCAACGGAGAGGTTCTCCGCCAAGTAATCACATATGGTATCTGGGTGTCCAGTACCCTTTCTTTCTACAATCTCCACTTGCTGAGCATAAACAGGTTCAAAGGTTATTGGAGTGATCACTATGTTTTTCATGGTAGTCTATTATATCATTGTTAAAGATTGTGCCTTACAAAGAATAGATTAATCAGAGAGAAAATCGCACCAAGGATAACTCCCTCGGAGAACCTCTTGGGTTTGAGTTTTTTCAAAAGGTTTAGATGAGAAAGCAACGCATAATACAACCAGAGCAATAAGGTAGTTATGAGCTTTGGGTCGTCTATCCAATGCTTTCCGAATTGGGTGCGCGCCCATAAGCTTCCAAAAACAAGTGTAAAGGTAAATCCCAAAAAGGCTAAGTTTATAGAGAGCCTTTCTGCCCTTCTCAAACTATCCAGAGGCACGTAAGCCTGAAAAAATACATGTTTTTTTAGGCGTTTCTCCAAGATAAGCCTGAAGGAGGAGGAAAGTCCCCCCATTAGGGCAAAAAGATAGCTGAGGGATGCAAAAAGGAGATGAAGACCATAAAGGGTGCTCTTGTAAGGAGAGGGTGAAGAGGGCAAGGCAAAGAGGGTAGCCAAAAATCCCACAAAAGCCACCAAGTGGGCAAAGCCCAGAAGGTTCCTGTATTTATACGCCAAAAAAAGAAAGGTGGGAACAAAAAGATTTCCAAGGAAGGATATAAAACCGTAAGGGTCTCCCAAGGGAAAGGTTTTTTCTCTAAAGTAGCTATAAAAAAGACTAAAGAAATACAAGCCAAAGGCGGGTAGCATTAGCAACACAGATAAAAGACCACAGAGAGGTCTTCTAAAAAGGGCACACACACCAAAAAGGGTGGCAACAAAATAAAGGGAGAGGGAGCCAAAGAGCATAAGTATAAGTTTAAAGCACTTTCCTTAGGGCTTGCCTTACGCTTCTTGCAATGCCCTCTGCGTCTATGCCCACCAAGTTTCTCAAAAGGTTTTGATTGCCGTGCTCTATGAACCTATCTGGAACACCCAAGGTGATCACCCTCTTGAGAATACCTTTACTGGAAAGAAACTCAAGCACTCCAGAGCCAAAGCCACCCACCACCGTGTTGTCTTCCACTGTTATAAAAAGGTCATACCTACCGCAGAGGTCCAGTAGCATTTGCTCGTCCATAGGCTTTACAAAGCGGGCATTGACAACTCCAAGCCTTATGCCTTCCTTTCTGAGCTCCTCCGCCGCCCTTAGGGCTTGATAGACCGGATAACCCACCGCCAGGACAACGCCATCCTCCCCTTCCAAGAGTTCCTCCCAGCTTCCTATGGGTATTAGCTTTGGATCACCAGTAGGCACGCCGTAGGCTGGTCCCCTTGGATACCTGAGGGCAAAGGGAAGGTTCTGATTTAGACCGGTGTATAAAAGGTCTATGAGCTCCTGCTCATCCTTTGGAGCAGAAACAACCATGTTTGGGATGCACCTTAAGTAAGAAAGGTCAAAGACGCCGTGATGGGTTGGACCGTCATCACCCACCAAACCGCCCCTATCTATGGCAAAGACCACGTGCAATTTCTGCAAAGCTATGTCGTGTATAACCTGGTCGTATGCCCTTTGCAAAAAGGTGGAATAGTAGCACGCTACGGGCTTTAGACCCTCCGCTGCCAAGCCACCTGCAAAAGTGCATGCGTGCTGTTCCGCAATGCCCACATCAAAGAACCTGTTGGGAAACTTTTCCTCAAACTCCACAAGCCCAGAGCCCTCCTTCATGGCTGGAGTTATCACCACCACCTTCTCGTCCATCTCCGCCATCTTCACGATTGCCTTTCCGAAAACGGAGGTCCAGGTGGGAGGCGAGGGCTTTTTTATAAACTCACCCGATTCTCTCTTGTAGGGTGCCACTCCGTGCCATGTAACCGGATCCTTCTCCGCAGGCTTGTAGCCCTTGCCCTTCTTGGTGTATATATGCAAGAGAACAGGTCCCTCAATTTCTTTCACATTCTTTAAAGTGCTTTCCAGTGCGGGCAGATCGTGTCCATTTACAGGTCCTATGTAGTTAAAGCCAAGCTCCTCAAAGATTATGCCCGGTGAGATCAGACCTTTCAAAAACTCCTCCGTTAGCTTCATAAACCTTTCTGCAGGACTTCCCAGATGACGAACCAAACGCTTTACCCTCTGACGGGTCTCTTGAACAAAACGCCCGCTTATGATCTTGCTAAGGTAGGTGGATATTGCCCCCACGTTGGGAGATATGGACATTTCGTTGTCGTTGAGGATAACTATAAACTTGTTTGGTTTAAGATGCCCCGCATTGTTGAGGGCTTCAAAAGCCATGCCCGCAGTCATTGCCCCGTCGCCTATGACCATAACCACATAGCCATCCCTCTTTAAAAGGTCCTTGGCAACCCTAAAACCCAAACCCGCAGAGATGGATGTGGAACTATGCCCCGCACCAAAAGCATCGTATGGGCTCTCTTCCCTTCTCAAAAAGCCAGAAATGCCCCCATACTGTCTGAGAGTAGGGAATTTATCTTTGCGGTCCGTTAGGATCTTCCAAGGGTAAGCCTGATGCCCTATATCCCAAACTATAACATCCTTTGGAGGGTCAAAAACTCTCAGCAGGGCTATTGTTAGTTCCACCACACCCAGCCCCGGTGCCACATGCCCTCCGTTTTTTGCGGTAACATCAAGGATGTAGTCCCTTACTTCCTCGGTGAGCTTTTCAAGCTCCTCGTAGGTCATATACTTAAGGTCTATGGGTCCAGTGTATTTTTCCAAAATCATAAAGATTAAATATAGCCCCTCTATAAAATTGGACTATGCATAAACTACCTTTGGATGCCTTAATCTCTCTTTCTGTAAAACCTTAAGAGCTTTCCATCGTCGGCATCTATAACCGCAGTGCCCTCCGTTCCCCTAACCCTGTAATAACATTCCCCCTTCTTGTTCTTAGAAAGATTAACAGACAGAACCCTCCCTACATACTGACTTGCCTGCCTGCTCGCTTCTTCTACACTGAGCCTTGGCACACAATCAGAACCAAAAGCTACTCCCAAAATCAGCAATAAACTCCCCCATAAGTACCTCATGGTATAAAATTATATCCCAACACAAATCCACCTTTCAGCTTCGCCTTTCTTTTAATTCCACACGGTACATTAGGAACCTTAGAAAGAACAACAGAATATACCCTTCCCACATACCTTTCAACTCCACACGGTGCATTAGGAAC
>DAIRFT010000067.1:0-4018 GCA_036794885.1 Thermocrinis sp.
GATAATGGAGAGACCTTAGCCTTCCTTCCACCAAGCTGGGGAAATGAACAGTATCCACTTTATGCAGTTCTTCTCTTCTGCGACCTTGATAAGGCGGTTGTTCATACAAGAGGGGGAGTTATCTGTAAGTTTGATAAGGCAAAATGGCAAAGATTTGTAGAACTATCTAAGAAAAATCAACAGCAAAACCAACAGGGAGGTGGAAAATGAGAAAACGCCTATCAAGGAAAAATGGCGTGTTCGTCAGATTTTTAAACAAAAGCTTGTTAGTATAATACTATTAGGGAGGTGAGTTATGAGAAAGCTACTGACCTTTGCCCTGCTTGTTTTCCTTAGCCTTTTTGCCTTTGCCCAGCAAAAGCCCGAGCCCTTTGGTTTGAAGTTGGGAATTAGCACAAAGGAAGAGACTATGAACGTTATAGCAAAGGAAGGTGGAAGGGTAGTAGATTCAGGGTATAAGGTAATAAAGGGAGATGTGGTAAATTCCAATGTAGAGGGAGTGGTTGTTAGAAGACTTCCCGTAGATAATCTGGTATCTGCTACTTTCTGGTTTTTCAAGGGAAAACTATATAAGATAGAATATCTCTTCCCGCTTTCTATGGAAAAGGAAGAGTTTTATATGGTTTATGAACAACTTAAGAAGAAGTATGGCAATCCCAGAAGGTATGTAAGACCTTATCTTGCAGATGGCGTAGCAGAGTGGAACTTTGGAGATGTAAGAATGAGCTTAATAGCCCCTTGGGTATCTCGGAGCATGTATCTGATCTACGAGCACACACCCACCGCAAGGGAAGTAGAAAGGAGCGACCAAGAGGTGTTTAACAAAGAAACCGCAAAACCAAAGAGAGGACTATAAAAGGAGGTTAAACCATGAATAAAGCCTTCAGCCTTCTTTTCATCATCCTCAGCCTTTTAGCCTTTAAAAACTTTGCCTTTGCCCAGCCAGAAGTGGATGCGTGCTATAACTTTCTTAAAGCTGGCGATTACAAAAGGGCTATAGAAGCTGGAAGGGTGGCTGTTCAAAAGTATCCAAATAACTTAAAAGCACATTCTTGCTTGGGAAGAAGCTATAGAATGGTGGGAGAGTTTAAGCTTGCTTTGGAGCATATGAAACGGGCAGAAAGCTTAGCTTCAGACAAAAAAGACTTGATGTATATCTACAATCAGATTGGAATTATTTACAAGAGAATGGGCTACTTGGATGACGCACTGCTTTACTTTAGCAGAAGCCTAAGCTTGGCAAGAGATCTGGGAAACAAAAGCATGCAAGCATCAGTTCTAAACAACATCGCTGGGATATACGGCGATAAAGGCGAATTAGATAAAGCTTTAGGCTTTTATGAAGAATCTTTAAGGTTGAAAACAGACGAAAAAGAAAAGGCTACTACTTACAACAATATTGCTATTATCTATTATCAAAAAGGATACTATCAAAAGGCTGTGGAATACTTCCAAAAGGCGATAGAAATAGACGAAAGGTATGGAGATTATCATGAGGCTTCTATCATGAAACTTAACCTCGGGGAGATATACAGAAGAATGAAAGATTACGAAAATGCAGAAAAATATCTTTTGGAAGGTCTTGATGGTGTAAAAAAGGTCGGTGATAAATACTGGGAGGCTGTGGGATATAAATATCTTGGTCGGCTATACAGAGACAAAGGAGACAAAAAGACTGCCAAAGATTACCTCACTCGTGCCTATGATCTGTTTAAATCCATTGGTGCGGAAGGGGATGCTAAGGAAGTTCTCTCTGATATACAAAAGCTTGAAAAACAGAGGGTGGCTGTATATGGTGGGGTGGAGATTGGGTCAAAGGGTGTGAAGGCTCAGGCTTACAGGATTGGTCTTAAGGGGGATGAGTTTTATGACCTGCAGGAGGTCTTTAGGGAAAGCATAAACACCACCATAATAGCTGGGGTCAAAGAGACGGGAGCTTTTTCTAAGGATGGTATAGAGGAGACTGCACAGGCGGTTAAGACTTTGATAGAAAAGCTAAAGGAAAGGGGTGTGCCCGGGGATAACATTTTTGTGGTGGCAAGCAGTGCTATATCCTCGGTGAAAAACAGGGATGAGTTGGCGAAAAGGGTGGAGGAACTCACGGGTTATAAGTTGGAGTTTTTGACGGTTAAGGATGAGGTGCTTTTTGGTATTGCGGGGGCTGTTCCGCCCAAGTATTTTTATAGCTCCATCTTTGTGGATGTAGGCAGTGGAAACACTAAGATAGGATACCTTGAGAAGGTGGGAGGCTCTATAAATGTGAGGAGCTTTGAGATTCCTTATGGGACTGTGAGCCTGACGGAGAGGGCAAGCAAGGGTAAAGATTTCAGAACGGAGTTGGTGGGGGTTTTGAGTAAAGAGGTGGAGCCTGTGCTCAAAAGGGAAGCCCAAAAGAACCCTGCTTATCTAAACAGGCAGAACGTTTTCTTGGTGGGTGGCATAGTTTGGGCTATGATCACTCTTCAAAAGCCGGGGCAGGTTGAAGAGGCTTACGTCAAGCTTAGCAGTTCGGATATAAAAAACATCACGCTGACGATCCCTAAAAATCCAGACAGAGTTTTAAACCCTGACCTTTCAAAGCTAAAGCCTGAGCTCAGAGACAAGGCTAAAAAGCAGATAGAAAAAGTGAAGGATGTTTTCAGTGTGGATAATCTTTATGCGGGTGGCATGCTTTTGGACAGCATCGGTAGGACCTTTAAGTTTGAAAAGAGGAATTTGATATTCCCAAGGTATGGCAATTGGCTGGTGGGCTATGTGGTGCTGAGGGGATACCTTGAAGAAACGGAGGCGGTGAAAAAGTAATATACTATTTAGCTTATGGAACAGGTGGGAATTGAAGACTTTCTGAAGTTGGACATCAGGGTGGCAAGGGTGCTATCTGCGGAAAGGGTGGAAGGCTCAGAAAAGCTCTTGAAGTTGAGGGTATCTTTGGGGGATGAAGAGAGGACACTGGTGGCGGGCATAGGAAAGCACTATGCACCGGAGGAGCTTGTTGAAAAAAAGGTCATAATGCTGGCAAACCTAAAACCTCGCAAGATCTTTGGGATAGAGTCCCAGGGCATGATCTTGGCGGCGGGGGACGGAAAAGATCTTTCTGTCCTTCTACCGGAAAAGGATGTTAAAGAGGGGGCTAAAGTAAGCTGATTTTTTTTCACAAAATTTTCAGAATATGGGATTATACTTTATTACTACTAAACCATTAAGTTAGGAGGTGAAGACATGAGAAAGGTGGCAATAATTTTAGCGTTTGCTGTTTTCTCTGCAGGCGTTATATCTTGCAGTCAAGCAGGCTCCCAAGGTGCAGCGGTAGGTGGAGCAGTTGGTGCAACAGCAGGTGCCCTTATAGACAAAAACAACAGATGGAGAGGAGCGGTTATCGGTGGTGCGTTGGGTGCTGTATTGGGTGGAACTGTTACGGAGATAGCTCAAAGGGCTTCAAGGGAAGCGGCAATGGCTAACAGACCAGTAGAGTACAGGTCCGAGGACGGAAGGCAAAGGGTATATGCTGAACCCGTAGCAAGCAGAGGAAATTGCAGAATAGTAAAAACAACCTACTATCAAGACGGTAAGCCGGTGAAGACAGAAGAAAGGGAAGTGTGCCCATAAATAAGTAAAGTAGGGGGCTTTTAGGTCCCCCTGCACCTTGTGTTTATTATTCCAAAACTTCCTGACCTTTTTCTGTAGGCTATCTTAAGCTCACCGGTCTTTGCATCCACAAAGGGCAAAAAGAAAACTCCGCTTTCCTGAAGTTCAAAGACTGCATCCTCCTCGCTCATGGGCTTTTCTATCACAAGTTCCTCCTCAATTATCGTAGGTCTTTCTACCTCTCTTGAAGGTGCGGTTATAGAGCCAAGTAATTCCTCCTTTATCTTGTGCCCTTTTCTTCTTTGCTCCAGCCTTCTTTGCTTTAGCTTTATGATCTGCCTTTCTGCCTCATCAAGGACTTTATCCAAAGCAGAAAAAACATCCACAAAGATGGAGCTATAAAAATACTTGGGCGGAACAGCCCCCGCAATAC
>DAIRFT010000068.1:0-3952 GCA_036794885.1 Thermocrinis sp.
TCTCCTTGTCCTCAAAATGCTCCGCTTTTCCACCGTGCCTTACGCACTCCTCCCACGCATACCTCATACTTGGACCGTAAAACAAACATAGGTCTATGCCAAGCTCCTCACAGAACCTTCCCACCTCCCTATGAAATCTCTCAGACTCCCTGCCCAGTTCTAACATATCTCCAAGCACTGCTATTTTAAAACCCTTAAACCTACAAAGGGTCTGCAAAGCTTTCCGCACAGAGGGTGGGTTGGCGTTGTAGGCATCATCTATCACAAACCAGTTATCCATTTGGTAGGTTTTGAACCTTCCCTCCACTGCCCTGAAATCCTTCAGATAAACCACAAAGTCCATCCAATCAAAGCCAAGGGCTCGTAGAACTGCAAAGGTGCAAAGGGCATTTTCCACTACCCCAAGGCTGGGAATGGGAATAAAAACCTCCACATCCAAAACTTTAAAACGCACCCCTTCCACGCTAAGGTCTATCTCCTTTGCGGACAGGTGGGATCCTTCACCAAAGGTTATCTTTTTCGGCAAAAGGTAACAATGGGAAACCTCATGGGGGCACACGCCCACATCTTCTTCCCCCATGTCCTTGAAGACCTCTCCGTTTCCCACCACCACATCGTCCAAACAGCCAAAGGTCTCCAAGTGCTCCTCCCCTATGGCAGTTATAACCCTTATGTGAGGCTTTATTATATCCACAAGCCTTGCCACATCTCCCTTCTGGCTTGCGCCCACCTCCATCACCCAAAACTGACAATCCTCCTCAAAGTTTGCCACTGAAAGGGGCACTCCTATTTGGGAATTGAAGTTCCTCGGCGTTTTGCAGGTTTTTGCGATTTTTGAAAGTAAGAAAGCAACCATCTCTTTGGTGGTGGTTTTTCCTGCAGAACCCGCAATGGCTATGACCTTTCCTTTAAAGCTTTCCCTTTTCTTTTTTGCCAGGTTCCTCAAGAACTCAAGACTGTCCTTTACCACCAAGGCAAACCTTCCATCCGGCACCTCAACCTCCCTTTCTACCACCACCCCCACCGCACCCCTCTGAAATGCTTCCTCCACAAAATCGTGTCCGTCGTGCCTTGAACCCTTTAAAGCTACAAAAAGGTCTCCCTCCTGAACTTCTTTACTGTTTATAACTACCCGCATAATCTTAAAATCTAATCAACGTTGCACCCCAGGTTAGCCCTCCGCCCATGGCGGTCATGAGCACCAAATCTCCCCGCTTTAATCTTCCCTCCAAGTACGCCTCTGTCAGGGCTATGGGTATGGATGCGGCGCTCGTGTTTCCGTATTTGTGAATGTTTGAATAGACCTTTTCCATGCTTAAGTTTAGTCTTTCCGCAAGGGCTTCCATGATCCTTATGTTCGCCTGATGGGGCACAAAAAGGTCTATCTGCTCCACGCTCAATCCCGCCTTCTGCAAAACCTCAAGGCAAACCTCCTCCATACTCTTAACTGCCAGCTTAAAAAGTTCCCTCCCTTTCATGTTTATATAACCACACCTTTCTGCGTATAGGATCTCCCATGCATTTCCATCGGACCTCATAACAGAAGCCAAAATCTCACCCTCTCCCTCGTCGGAAACCACCACCGCACCCGCACCATCTCCAAAGAGCACACAGGTGCTTCTGTCCTGCCAGTTAACAATGTCTGAAAGTTTTTCTACACCCACCAAGAGAACCTTTTTTAGTCCATTTCCTTGTATAAGACCTCTGGCAATTTCCAAGCCATACAAAAAGCCACTGCACGCAGCGGATATATCAAAGGCAAAGCCCCTTTTGCATTCAAGTTTACCCTGCAGTAAGCAAGCGGAGGCAGGAAAACCAAGCTCGGGTGTTAGGGTAGCAAGGATTATGGCGTCTATGTCTTGGGGAGAGACCTTTGCCATATCCAAAGCCATTCTACTTGCCTTTTCTGCCATGTCCAAAAGGCTTTCCTTTTTTGCGACCCTTCTCTCTTTTATGCCCGTGCGCGTTACGATCCATTCATCAGATGTATCCACCATCTTTTCTAAATCAAAATTGGTGAGCACATCCTCCGGCACATAGTAGCCCAATCCTTGCAATGTTATGCCCATCAGACTTTAACCCCTTCTGGAGCCAATTTTATTAGATTATCCTTTAGTTTTTCGTTAAAGTGATGGGTTAAAAACTCGTTTGCTACCCTTATGGCGTTCTTTATAGCCTTGGCGTTTGCCCTGCCGTGGGTTATTATGACGGGCTTTTTTGCACCCAAAAGGGGTATGCCCCCATACTCTGCAAAGTCCGCCTTCTTCTTAAGGTTGTTCAAAGCGGGCAACATCAACAGGGCACCAAGCCTTGCCAGAAGGCTCTTTTGAACCTCCTCCTTTATCATTTGAAGAACTGCAAAACCAAGGCTTTCGCTTGCCTTTAGCACCACATTGCCTACAAAACCATCACACACGATCACATCAAAGGTGCCTGCGTATATATCTCTACCCTCCGCATTACCCAAAAAGTTAAGCTTAGACCTCTTTAAGAGGGGATAGGCTTCCTTCACAAGCTCGTTGCCCTTGCCCTCCTCTTCACCTATACTCAGGATGCCTACCCGCGGGTTTTTTATACCCAAGATCTCCTCCGCATAAGTGTGCCCTATTATGGCAAACTGCAGAAGATGTCTGGGCTTACAATCCACGTTGGCACCCACATCCAAAAGGACCGTTTTGCCCTTTGGGTTTGGAAGAGGAACCCCTATGGAGGGTCTTTCCACTTCCTCCGCAGTGCCCACCACAAACTTACCCACCGTTAGCACCGCACCCGTGTTGCCCGCAGAAACAAGACCGTCCGCCTCTCCCTCTCTCACCAGCATACCCGCCACATAGAGGGAAGAATTCTTTTTCTTAAGCACCACCGAGGGGGGTTCGTGCATTTCTACTTTCTCCTCCGCATGAACTATGGTCAGGGCTTCATTTTCCTTCACCCCTTCTTTAAGCAGGATACTCTCTATCGCCTTTCTGTCCCCCACCAGGTAGGTGCCCAATCCAAGCTCTTTGTATGCCAAGATGCAACCCTTGACGATCTCCTCGGGGGCGTAATCCCCCCCCATACAATCCACAGCGATCTTAGTCATTTATCCTATACTTTATTTAGAACCTGTTTGCCTTTGTAATAGCCACAGTAAGGGCATACCCTGTGGGGCATAGTCATCTCACCACAGTTGGGACACTCTGCCAGAGCCCTTGCCTTCAGCTTGGCAAAAAAGTTTTGCGCCCTTCTTTGATCCCTTCTCCAGCTTGAAGTCCTTCTCTTGGGAACAGCCATCTAAAAACCTCCGTAGGGTAGTTTGAGAAAGATATTATAATAAAATGCCATGGAATACGCCTTCTTTGAAGACCAAATAGTCCCCGTAGAAGAGGCAAAGCTAAGCATAAAGACAAACTCCTTTCATTATGGCACTTGCATCTTTGAGGGCATAAGGGCTTATTGGAACGAAGAAGAAGACCAGCTTTATATCCTCTTTGCAAGGGAACACTACCAACGGATGATAAATAATTGCAGGGCAATGTTTATGGAGCTCAGCTACTCGGTGGAGGACCTCATAAGCATCACAAAGGAGATCCTCGTCAAAAGCCAAATAAGAGAAGATGTTTATATAAGACCCATCGCATACTTTAAAGACCTTGCCCTTACGCCCAAGCTTACGGGCTTTACCCCTACCGTAGCTATATATCTTTATAGGTTTGGCAGATACTTGGATACCTCTAAGGGTGCGAGGGTTAAAGTTTCCTCTTGGCGTAGGAACGATGACAACTCCATTCCCTCCCGGTGGAAGGTCTCCGGTGCCTATGTGAATAGTGCCTTAGCTAAAACGGAGGCTCTTCTTTCTGGGTATGATGAAGCTATATTGCTAAATCAAAACGGTTTTGTGGCTGAGGGCTCTGGAGAAAACATATTCTTGGTTAGGAACAAAAAGCTCATTACACCCTCCTATTCGGAGCAT
>DAIRFT010000069.1:0-3898 GCA_036794885.1 Thermocrinis sp.
GCCTTTGCCCTTGGCATAACTGACGTGGACCCCATAAAGCACGGACTACTCTTTGAGAGATTTTTGAACCCCGAAAGGGTATCCATGCCAGACATAGACGTGGACTTTTGCATGGAAAACAGGGACAGAGTGATGGATTATGTAAAGGAAAAATACGGTGCAGAAAACACAGCCAAGATCATCACTTACAATGTTATGAAGGCAAAGCAAACCCTGAGGGACACCGCCCGGGCTTTGGGACTCCCCTACTCGGAAGCGGACAAGTTGGCAAAGCTCATACCTCCAGGAGATGTGCAAGGCACTTGGCTATCCTTGGAGGAAATGCTACTCACTCCTATAGAGGAACTTCTTGAAAAATACGGAAAGCACAGAAACGATATTGAAACCAACGCAAAGAAGTTAAGAAAGCTCGCCCAAGAAAACCCAGAGATTAAAAAGCTCTTGGAAATAGCGTTGCGTTTGGAAGGCTTAACAAGGCATACTTCCCTCCACGCAGCGGGTGTAGTTATATCTCCCGTTCCTTTGGAGGAGCTTGTGCCCCTTTACTACGATGACGGAGAGCTCGCCACCCAGTTTGATATGGTAAAGCTTGAAGAGGTTGGGCTCGTAAAGATGGACTTTTTGGGTCTTAAGACCCTCACAGAGCTTGAGAAGATGCGTCAAATGGTGGCACAAAGGCACGGAGAGGAGATAGAGTTTTTAAAACTTCCCTTGGACGACCCAAAGGTCTATGAACTTTTAAAGGAGGGGCTTACCTCCGGCGTCTTTCAGTTAGAGAGTAGCGGTATGAAGAACCTATTAAAGAGGCTTGAGCCGGACAACTTTGATGATATAGTGGCGGTTTTAGCCCTATACAGACCTGGACCCCTCAAAAGCGGTCTGGTGGACAGCTACATAAACAGAAAGCACGGAAGGGAACCGGTGGAGTATCCGTTCCCAGAGCTTGAGCCCATCTTAAAAGAAACCTACGGCGTCTGGGTCTATCAGGAGCAGGTCATGAAGGCATCCCAAATACTGGCAGGATTTACTCCGGGCGAAGCAGACACATTGCGTAAAGCCATAGGAAAGAAGAAAAAGGAAGTTATGCAGGAGATGAAAGAAAAGTTCATAAGGGGTGCGGTCCAGAGGGGATACCCAGAGAAAAAGATCGTAGAGCTTTGGGAGGACATAGAAAAATTTGCCAGCTACTCCTTCAACAAATCCCACTCGGTAGCCTATGGCTACCTTTCTTACTGGACTGCATACATGAAGGTGTATTATCCTGAGGAGTTCTTTGCTGTAAAGTTCTCAACGGAAAAATCCGACAGGAAATTTATAAACCTGATAAACGACGCAAGGGCAAACTTTGGAATGCATATCCTACCGCCGGATATAAACAAAAGCGACGCAGATTTTGTCATAGAGGATAGAAAAAGGATCAGGTTCGGCTTGTCAAGGATAAAGGGTGTGGGAGAGGAAACCGCCAAGCTTATAGTGTCAAAGAGAAATGGTAGGTGGAAGAGCCTTGCAGACTTTGTTAAAAGTGTAAAGGTGAATAAAAAGGTCTTGGAAGCCCTAATAAAGGCGGGTGCCTTTGACTTTACCGGGATGTCAAGGACAGAAATGCTCTCCAAGTTGTCCGAAAAGGACAGCCTTTATTCCACAAAGGGACTCTTTCAAGCAGGTCAAAGGGTACAAGAGGACCACTCCAAGTATGAAAGAGAGGTGCTCGGCTTTTACCTTTCCCAGCATCCTTTGGACCCTTACGAAAGGCTACTTAACGGAAAGGTGGTGCCTTTGGAAAGCTTGGAGGACTTAGAGGAGGGCGAATACACCTTTGCGGGCGTAATATCGGACCTAAAGATAAAGAAGAACTCAAAGGGAAGCCTGTATGCGGTTTTTAATCTCATTGACAAAACGGGCATTGGTGAGGTAGTCCTTTGGTCTGAAATCTACGAAGAAAACAAAGAAAGGCTAAAAGAAGATGAGCTCGTAGTGGTGCGTGGAACTTTGGTAGAAGACCAAGAGACAGAAAGTCTAAAGATCGTCGCAAAGGAAATTTACTCCATAGAAGACTTTCTTTCAAGCAAAATAAAGTATGTGCGTCTAAAAATTCAAAGGGAGCTGACGGATAAAGAGTTAGAAAAACTCCACAGGGTGGTTAGCCTGTGCCTCTCTGAAAAGGGAGCAGAACTTTTAATAGAGTGTAGGCTGAACGGCAAAAGTTTGCTCATGCAAGCGGACCCAAGGTACAGGTTAGAACCAAAGGCGGAGCTGTATAATCTCCTGAGGGACTTGCCGGTGGAGGTTAGCTTAGAGCTTTAGGTATATGAAGCTGACGTTGTCCCTCTGAGGCTTTTCCTTTAAGGCTTGAAAAATTGCATCAACGGGCTCTTCAAGGCTTGCAAAAAACCTCATCTCCTCTTTGCTGAACTCCTCCCAAAAGCCGTCTGAGCATATTAGCAGGGCGGTTTCCCTTTTGGGAATTCTCTTTGTGTAAAGCTCAAAGTCTGAGTAGTCTCCGAGTATGGCTGAAGTTAAAATGTGCTTTTGTGGATGAAACCGGGCATCCTCTTCGCTTATCTTTCCCGCAATGACCAGGTCCTCCACCAAGGTATGATCCCTTGATACCTTTACAAAATCTCCATCTTTCTTTAAATAGACCCTGCAGTCTCCCACATTAAAGACGATAATGTCTTTATCTCTCAGGATCACGCCCGCAAGGGCAGTGCCAAGCCCAAAAGCAGAAGTTTCCTTCTTAACATAATTCAGAAGGCTCTCTTTAGCCTTCCAAAGGGCATCGTTCAAACTTTTCTCATCAAAGGGCTCAAGCTCAGAAAGAACCCTCAAAACCTCATAAGAAGCGGTCTCTCCCTTGGCATGCCCTCCCAAGCCGTCCGCCACCACAAAGAGCTTTCCTTCTATCTCTTTAAAGACAGGTGCATCCATAACCTCCCTCCTTATAACCTCTTTTCCCACCAGAAGGGCATCCTCGTTATTCTGTCTTACCTTTCCTTTATGGGTGAAATACCAAACCTTCATTGTAGTAGCTTAGAGAGATCCTCTTCTAACTCCCTGTATATTCCAAGCCTTATCTTCTTCACCGAACCATCTTTATCCACCAAGTATGAAGTGGGAAGTCCTGGAATGTTTAACCCTGCCTCTCCCTTTATCCTAACTATGGGAAAACTATAACGGTTTTTCTCCAAAAATTCCTTCAAAGCTCCCTCGGATGTATCCATATTCACCGCAAGGATCACAAAGTTTTTGTCGCTGTATTTCTGATAAACCTTTTCAAAGATGGGCATCTCCTCCTTGCAAGGAGGACACCAAGAAGCCCAAAAATTTACCAAAACAACCTTACCTTTGTAATCAGACAGTTTTACCTCTTTACCATCAAGGGTTAAAAGTTTCAACTCAGATAGCTTTTTTGTAGCTTCCTCAAGAAGTTTTTTGTTTTGCTCACCCGGGACTTTCCCTTTGAGGCTCTCTTCCACCACCGAGGACAAATGCCCTCCTTCTTCTTCCTTCTTATCCATAAAGGATATGTAAAGCAAAAGGATCAAAAGAAAAGCCAGCAAACCAAAGGCAACAAGCTTAAAGTTCCTATCCATAAAGGATAAGTTTAGCACATCGTGAGAGTTTTTATAAACCCTGTCAGAAAATCCAAAGTTGAGCGGTTTTAAAATAGATGTAAGACAACAAAAAGGAGGTGGTAAAATGAAAAGAACCCTGCTTTTTATGTCCTTGCCAATAGCCCTAAGCCTTGCGGTTTCCTGCGGTAAGACAGATACCGCCAGCAAGGAAAAGAAAGACTATATTTACTGCTTGGTTGAAGACTTGGATGACGACCTTAGCAAGTGTGATAATGGAGAGACCTTAGCCTTCCTTCCACCAAGCTGGGGAAATGAACAGTATC
>DAIRFT010000010.1:0-14650 GCA_036794885.1 Thermocrinis sp.
CGTGGATGAGCATCCCCCTTACATCAAAGAGGATGTCCAGTTCTTTGTCTTTGACATAATGGAGAAAAACGCCCAAAGGTTCCTTCCATACAGGGAAAAAGAGGAGCTTATAGAAAAGTATGGGCTCCCTTCGGTGGAAAGGTATGGGCTCTTTAGTGTGGAGGATGTGGATAAGCTAAAAAGATTGATGATAAGGCTAAACGAGGAGGGTAGAGAGGGAGTAGTAATGAAGGAAGATTCAGAAAGGGACAAAAGGGTAAAGTATGTTACCCTTTACTCAAGCCTAAAGGATATAGAAATAACCTCCATAAATCTTCTTGGTCTGCCATCCGATTACTTTACCAACAGGCTTTTGAGGTTAGCCCTCTTTATGGAAGAGGAGGGCATAAATGCAGACCAAGAGCTCTTTTTAAAAGTAGGTAAAGCCTTTTTGGAAGAACTTCTTAAGGCAATGGAAATGTCCAAAAGGGATGGGCGTGTTTATAGGACCTTCCGGTGCAGGTTTAAAACAAGGGAAAATGCCCTACTCTTTCTTGAAAGCATAAAGCATGCATCCTCACAAGTGCAAATACTACAAAGGCGGTTGGAAAAAGAAGAAAACTTTTGGGTGCTGGAATTTGATCGGGTTTATCTCAACATGACTGGTTTATTGGGGCATCTGCTGGCGGGTGGGTCCATCTTTGACTGAGGGTTTATATTTATATCTTCCACCATGGAGCTCCCTGAACACCCCACCGACGAGCTGGCAGAGAGGGCGGTTTTGGGTGCCATGATCAAGGACCCCGACAACATTCCCACCGTCCTTGAATACCTCCGTGAAGAAGACTTTTACTTTGAAACTCACAGGCTTTTGTTTGCCCTGCTTTGCAGGGTGTGGGAGGATAAAGGGAAGGATTGGGATGACATTGTTCTAAGGAATTACTTGATAAAGTCCGGACTGCAGGACAGGGTCAGCATGGAATTGGTCTATGCCTTAGCCCAAGAGGCGGCGGAGGGACCACTGCTTTTGGAAGCAATAAACAGCGTAAAGGAGAAGGCAGGGTTAAGAAGGCTAATGGACTTATCCATTGAGATCCTGAAGAACGTCCAAGAATCTCCCGACCTTAGCCTTTTGGTGGAAAGGACAACCCAAAAACTCTATGAAATATCCGAAAAACACCAAATAAGCCATTATTATCATATAAAAGAGGTAGCCAACGAAGTTTTGGAGATCATTGAAAAGAGAAAAAACGAAGAGAGGGTGATCACTGGCACACCCTCGGGCTTTATAGACCTTGATATGCTAACCACGGGCTTTCATCCCTCGGACCTTGTGATCGTCGCCGCAAGACCTGGGATGGGCAAAAGTAGTTTTATGCTTTCTATGGTTCTCAATCTTGCCTTTGAGGAAAAGGTGCCCTTGGCGATATTTTCCTTGGAGATGAGTAAAGAGCAGCTTGTGATGAGAATGCTTTCTATGCTTTCGGGTGTAGGGCTTCAAAGCATAAGGAAGGGTTTTATATCAGAGGAAGATTGGAGAAAACTGCTCAATTCAGCCTTGGAACTTTCCTCAAGGGATATATACATAGACGACACTCCTACCCTTTCCACTACTGAACTGAGGATCAAAAGCAGAAAGTTAAAGAAGGAAAAGAACGTAGGAATAATCTTTGTGGATTACCTGCAACTTCTTAGACCACCCCACAGGAGAAGCTCCCGTCAAGAGGAGGTTGCGGAAATATCAAGGAACCTGAAAGCCCTTGCAAAAGAAATTCAGGTGCCAGTGGTAGCCCTCGCCCAGCTTTCCCGTCAGGTTGAACACAGAAGCGACAAACGCCCACAGTTGGCGGATTTGCGGGAAAGCGGACAGATTGAACAGGATGCGGACTTGATACTTTTTATCCACAGACCCGAGTATTACAAAAAGAACCCATCCCCAGAGGAGGAGGGCATAGCGGAGATAATTGTGGCAAAACAGCGTCAGGGTCCCACGGGCATAGTAAAGCTCGCCTTTATGAAGGACACAACCATGTTCAAGTCCCTTTCTCCCACCTACTCTGGCACAAAGAGGGTGGAACCCTACGAGCCGGCAGAAGAAGAGGAATTTTCTTCTGATGACTACGATTTAGATTTTTAGCATGCGGGTAAAGTTCCGAATTGTTATACACAGGGATGGAAAAAAGCTGAGCAAAGGAGACCTTTTGGGGGAAAAAGACCCCTTTTGGGTGGGAGTTAGGTATATAACCGAGTTTAGGTACTTAGAAGCCACCAAGTGGCTCATGCTCGCCCAGGATTGCTACGAAAAGTATCTTTTGCTTGCACTAACAAACTTAGCCTTGGGGCAAGAAAGCCAAGCCCAAGAGTTTTACCAAGAAGCCCTAAGCCACAAACCCTGCCATGCTTTGGAAATCTTTTTGGAGATGCCGAAAAAGGGAGAGAGGGTTCGGGTTAAAGAGGGTTGCAACCTTGAAGAGTTAATTTATACTAATCTCCATGAGGAGCGACAAGATTAAAAAAGGCATAGAAAGGTCTCCACATAGGGCCCTGCTCAGAGCTTGCGGGCTCACCGATGAGGATTTTGACAAGCCGCTAATTGGCATAGCAAACTCATACATAGACATAATCCCCGGTCATGTGCATCTTAGGGAGTTTGTGGAACCCATCAAGGAAGAGGTGCGAAAGGCGGGCGGTGTGCCCATAGAGTTCAACGTGATCGGGGTGGATGATGGCATTGCCATGGGGCACTATGGCATGCACTACTCCTTACCCTCAAGGGAACTGATCGCAGACTCGGTGGAAACGGTGGTAGAAGCCCATCAGCTTGACGCATTAATATGCATACCCAACTGCGACAAGATCGTCCCTGGAATGCTTATGGCCGCTGCGAGGTTAAACATTCCCACCATTTTCATAAGCGGTGGTCCTATGCTGGCGGGTGAGGTCAACGGCAAAAAGGTAGACCTGATAAGCGTCTTTGAGGGTATAGGACAGCTAAGGGCTGGAAAGATTGACGAGGGGCATTTAAAGGTCATAGAGCAATCTGCGTGCCCCACCTGTGGTAGCTGTTCGGGGATGTTTACTGCCAACTCTATGAACTGCATAACTGAGGTTTTGGGTCTTGGATTGCCCGGCAACGGCACCATTCCTGCGGTAGACCCAAGGAGGGAACTGCTGGCGAGGACTGCCGCAAGGAAGATAATGGAGCTGTTGGAAAAGGACATAAAGCCAAGGGATATTCTTACCATAGAAGCCTTTGATAATGCCTTTGCGGTGGATATAGCCATGGGTGGTTCCACCAACACAGTTTTACACCTTTTGGCAATAGCCAACGAAGCGGGCATAGACTACGACATGAACCGCATAAACGAAATATCCAAGAGAACGCCCAATTTGTGCAAAATATCCCCAGCTTCCAACTATCACATCCAAGACTTAGACAGTGTGGGTGGTATTCCTGCCCTTCTTAAGGAGATGATCAGGGGTGGGTATTTGCCCCATCCAGACCGGATGACGGTGAGCGGAAAGACCCTCAGGGAGATCGCAGAATCTGCACCGGACGCAGACGGAGAGGTAATAAGAAGGATAGAGAACCCATACTCCAAAGAGGGTGGGCTTGCTATACTCTTTGGCAATCTGGCACCGGAGGGTGCGGTGGTAAAGACTGCGGGCGTGGTGGAAAGCATGCTCGTCTTTAAAGGAAAAGCCATATGCTTTGACTCGGAGGAGTCCGCCATAGAGGGTATCATGTCCGGCAAGGTCAAACCGGGGCACGTGGTGGTTATAAGGTATGAGGGTCCAAAGGGTGGTCCGGGTATGAGGGAGATGCTCTCTCCTACCTCCGCCATCATGGGTATGGGCTTGGGGGACAAGGTTGCCCTGATCACCGACGGAAGGTTCTCCGGTGGCACCCGTGGTGCCTGCGTGGGACACATATCTCCAGAGGCGGCTGCGGGCGGTCCCATAGGTATAGTCAAGGACGGCGACGAGATTCTCATAGACATACCGGGAAGAAGGATAGAGCTGTTGATCTCTGAGGAGGAGTTCCAAGAGAGGCTCAAAAACTTTGTGCCCAAGCAGAAAGAGATAAAGAGCCGGTGGCTCAGAAGGTATGTGAAGTTCGTTCAAAGCGCGTCAAAGGGGGCGGTGCTTTCTGATTAATGGCTTTTTACTCTCCTATAACTGATTACGATATATACCTCTTTAAAGAGGGCACCCACACAAGGCTCTATAGAAAGCTCGGAGCCCATCTGATAGAGGATGGGTGTCATTTTGCGGTCTGGGCACCTTCCGCAAGGGAGGTTTATGTCTTTGGAGACTTCAACGGTTGGGACAAGTTCTCCCACCAAATGAAAAAACGCCCAGACCCATCCGGCATATGGGAGCTCTTTGTACCTGGTGTTTGGAAGGGCTGTAAATACAAATACTTTGTGGTGGGTGCCGACGGAGTGGGCAGGGAAAAATCGGACCCCTTTGCCTTCTTCTGCGAGCAACCCCCCGGCAATGCGTCCATCGTGTGGGACCTTAGCTATAATTGGCAGGATGATGGGTGGATGAGGGAGAGGGGAAGGCACATTGACTATCATGCACCGGTTAGCATTTATGAAGTGCATTTGGGTTCTTGGAGGAGAGTACCCGAAGACCAAAACCGGTCCTTGCACTATTGGGAGCTTGCCCATTGGCTAAGTGGGTATGTGAAGGAGATGGGTTTTCGGGTCCTGCCACCTCTGCACATAAAACGAGGTTAGGATGGTCTTCAAAAAACTTGAGGTTTATAAAGTCTTCAACCCTCTCGGTGGTAAAGGGGCATACATAACCTCCTCTACTCAGGGCTAAAATCTGGTCCTCGTGGAGAAAGACCCGCGCATTGTATCCATCCACCTTTTCTTCCACAAAGAAAGGATGTGTGAATTGTTCTTTTAGCCCTGTGCTTAGCTGGAAGATCCTGCCTATGTGGGGATAGCCCCAAAGGGTAAAGGACTTAAAAAGGGCAGTGCCCCTTGGCACGTCTTTAAAGTCGTCCATAAATCTTAGGTATTCTACGCCCTTGTAGTTTTCTATCTTTACTTTGTTCTTCTTGAGGGCTTCCTTTATCAATTCTGGCGGTAGCTGTGTCATTACTAAGGTATTATAAGGGCTAAACCTCAGGTGGGAAATTCAAGAAAGCCAAGAGTCTTTTGGGAAAAAGCCCTTGGTAGGGAGAGGGCTTATTGTAGCTTTTTTTAGGAAGTCTCAAAAATATGGGGATAATTTTTCACACGAGGTCTCCCTTCTGATTTATCATATTTAATGGTCTGTCCCATGATGAAAGTTCTGCTGGTGCTCCATAAGGCTCTGTCAAACAGGGAAGACCTGTTGAAGAAGTTGGAGGAAGAACTTAATTTGCTTAGCAGGGTAATAGGTCCAGATAGCATATACGCGGTTATCCCTTCGGAGATGAAAGACCTATTTGACCGTTTCCCTGAGCTGGTTTTTATAAGAAACGACAGGGGTAGCTTTCTGTATGGGCTCTATAAGGGTCTCAGGAAGCTGAGGGGAAACCATGTCCTTGTTCTGGACCCAGTGGAAAGGCTAACAAAGGAAAAATTGGCACAGGTTTTAAGCGCAGGAAAGAAGAACGTTCTTTCCAAAGGCTGGGCATTGCTCAGGCTTATGGACCTTGACTATGTTATAAGGACCGTGGAAAAATACAGGGAAAAGGAAGGTAGCATGGAGGAGATCCTTGAGGAAGTTTACAAAGAATACGGTATAAAATACGAAATAGTTTGAGGAGGTTGCCATGGAAGACATATGGGTAGGAAAGTATTTGGTAAAGGCGGACAGATATTACACCAAAGATCATGAGTGGGCTTTAGTAAAGGGAAATAGGGCTTGGGTGGGCATAACCGATTACGCCCAAAAGGAACTGGGAGACATAGTTTATGCGGACCTTCCTTCGGTGGGTGAAGAGTTTGAAAGTGGAGACACCTTAGCCAACGTGGAATCGGTAAAGAGTGTATCCCCTGTCTATGCACCTCTTTCTGGTAGTGTGGTGGAGGTAAATGAAGCCCTGGGCGATGAGCCCGCCCTCGTTAATGAGTCTCCCTATGAGGATGGTTGGATGGTAGTTTTGGAGCTTAAAGATCCCTCCGAGGTGGAAGACCTTTTGTCTCCAAAGGAGTACGCGGAGATCCTTGCGGAGGTTGTAATGGAAGAAAAAGGAGAAAGGGTGAGCCTGAACCTGCTGGAGGAGGAAACGGAAATTATAGAGGAATCCTTGGAGACCCTACCGGAAGAAGAGATAGGATACGAGGAAAAGGAAAGGTAAATGTTCTTACCCCATTCAGACAAAGAAGTTAATGAAATACTTCAAAGGCTCGGTCTCTCTTCCTTGGAGGACCTCTTTTCCCACATTGACCCTTCCCTTTTGGAGCCTCCCAAAAACCTACCGGAGCCCAAGTCAGAGGAAGAACTGAGAAGATATTTCAAGGAGCTTGCAAATCTCAACAGACCACTTGTATACTTTGCGGGTGGTGGCGCCTACGACCGAATAATCCCCTCAGCCATATGGCAGATTTTAAGCAGGTGAGAGTTTTTGACCGCCTATACACCATACCAAGCGGAGGCATCTCAGGGAACCCTTCAGGCACTCTTTGAATACCAGACCCTGATATGCGAGCTAACTGGTATGGACTGTGCCAACGCAAGCATGTACGACGGTGGCTCTGCCTTGGCGGAAGCTATTCTTATGGCAAGGGTAATAAGAGGAAAAGGAAAAAGGGTAGTGTTGACGGAGGGTATAAATCCCCTCTACAGGCAAGTGGTTCAAACATACCTTTTGGGCTACAAGGATGAAATCCAAGTGGTAAGCCTTACGGAGGAGGGCACTGCAGACCTTGATCGGTTGGAAGGGCTACTCAAAGACCGAGAATGCCACGCCTTGGCAGTGCAACAGCCCAACTTCTTTGGCTTTTTGGAACCTCTAAAGGAAATTTCCCATCTGGCAAAGAAATATGAAGTTCCCCTTGTGGTGGTGGCAGACTCCATAGCCCTCAGCATACTAAAGCCACCGGGCTTCTTTGGTGCAGACATAGTGGTTGGAGAGGGTCAGCAAATGGGTGCCTTTTTGAACTTTGGGGGTCCCTACGTGGGCTTTTTTGCCACTAAAATGGAGTATGTAAGAAAGATGCCCGGTAGGTTGGTGGGTTTAGCAGAAGACATTGAGGGGAAAAGGGCTTTTACGCTGGTGTTGCAGACCCGAGAACAGCACATAAGAAGGGAGAGGGCAACCTCCAACATATGCACCAATCAGAACCTAATAGCCTTGGCAAATTTGCTATACATGGTCCTACTTGGAAGGGAAGGAATGAGAGAGGTAGCCATCCAGAGCCTTTCCAAGGCGATTTATCTAAAGGAAAAACTTTTGAACCTTGGCTTTGAAATACCCTTTAGCGGAAAACACCTCTGGGAGTTTCCCGTAAAACATCCAAAAGCCCAAGAACTCCACAAAAAACTCATAGAAGAGGGATTTCTCTTTGGTATAAGGGTTGACAGGTTTGGCTACAAAGATCATCTTTTGGTAGCCATCACCGAAAAGAGAACGAAGGAAGAAATGGACCGGCTTGTGGAAAGGTTGCGGTATAATATCTCCCATGAGAGAACTTCATCATCCACATCAAGATGAAGCCCTTGAGGTTTTAAAGAACGCCAAAACTGTTGCAGTGGTGGGCATATCTCCCGACCCAGAAAGACCTTCCTACTATGTTAGCGAGAGGGTGGTAAATAAGGGAATGCATAAGGTCTATTTCGTCAATCCCAAGTATGCGGGGCAGGAGATTTTGGGGATCAAGGTTCTCTCCTCTTTGGAGGAAGTGCCAGAGCCCATTGATATAGTTAATGTCTTTCGAAACCCAGCCCACATAGAGCCCATCTTTGAGGAAGCCCTGAAGGTGGGTGCCAAGTGCGTATGGCTCCAGCCAGGTTGTGAAAACATGGAAGTGATAGAAAAGTATAAAGACAAGATAAAGGTAGTTTGGAACGCTTGCATTGGCGTAGAAGCTGGCTATCTTTAATAGAACCATGAACCTGAGTATATATTTGGTAACGGACGATGCCTTTTTCAAGGACAGGGACCTTGTAAGCACCATAGAACAAGCTATACAGGGGGGCATAACCGCCCTGCAGTATAGGTTCAAAAACAAAACTTCAAGGCAGATGTATGAGGAGCTTTTGGTTCTCAGGGGACTGACCAAGCGCTACAACGTGGAGCTTGTGGTAAACGACAGGGTAGATTTAGCCTTGGCGGTTTCTGCGGATGGCGTTCATGTGGGAGAGAATGACTTGCCACCAGATGTGGTCCGAAAGCTGGTGGGTGATAAGATGTACATAGGCTACTCAGTCAATAGCTTGGAAAAGCTCAGGGAGGTGGAGCATCTGCCCATAGACTACATAGGCTTTGGCTCTATCTATGAAACCTCCACAAAGAAGGATTGCAAATTGGTGGGTATAGACGCCCTCCGTCAGGCGGTGAAGATGACCTCAAAGCCCATTATCGCAATAGGGGGCATAACACACTACAGGGTTAAAGAGGTTCTCTCGGCGGGTGCCAAGGGCATCGCAGTGGTTTCTGCCATTCTTGGCTTTGAGGATGTAAAGAAGGCTACGGAGGAATTGGTTTCTGCCTGCAGGAGCTACTACAGAGAAAAGCTCCACTCTGTATGAAAGTGCTCTATCTTTTTGATGGGTCTGCCTTCCTTTACAGGAGTTTTTTTGCCCTGCCACCTTTAACCACGAGCTCGGGCTTTCCCACAGGAGCCATATACGGCTTTTTGAGGTCTATTTTGGCTATACTAAAAACGGAAAAACCTAACTACATGGGAATCGCCTTTGACCTACCCGCACCCACCCAAAGGAAGCTCGCCTACTCTGAGTACAAAAGTAAAAGGCCACCCACCCCAGACCCTCTGAAGGTTCAAATACCCGTCATAAAGGAGTTAATAAACCTGCTTGGTATAAAGCTTTCGGAAATGCCCGGCTACGAGGCGGACGACCTGATCGCCTACCTTACGCAAAAGGCTAAAAGGGAAGGCTTTAGGGTTAAGATATACTCTCCAGACAAGGATGTCTTGCAATTGGTGGAAGGAAGCCAAGTGGTGGTGATAAACCCCATCTCCGAGGAGGTCTTTGACGAAAACAAGGTTATAGAAAAATTTGGTGTGCCTCCCCAAAAGCTTGCAGATTACCTTGCCTTAGTGGGAGACAAGACGGACAACATAGAGGGTGTGAAGGGAGTAGGACAAAAGACCGCCATAAACCTTATTAACACCTTTGGCTCTGTGGAAAACATTTTAGCCCGCTGGGATGAGTTTAAAAAGTTGTTCCCCCAGGCAGAAAAAAACAGCTTGGAGCTGTCCTACTGGTTGGTAAAGTTAAAACCGCCCGAGGACATAAACATAGATATTGGGGAACTAAAAAGAAAAGAACCGAATTTGTCCGCACTGAGAAAAAAGCTCGAAGGACTTGAGATGAAGAGCACAATAAAGGACTTGGATAAGATCTTTGCCCAGAAAAGCCTGTTCTAAACTAAGCTGTTAATCGCCCTTTCGTGGGCTTGGTCCATTGCCCTTTTTATCGCATTTTTACAGAATAAGCATACCATCTCCGTAGCTGTAAAATCTGTATCTCTTTTCTACAGCCTCCTTGTAAGCGGAGAGTATAAAGTCCTTTCCGCCAAAGGCACAAACCAAAAAGAGTAAGGAAGACCTTGGAAGGTGAAAATTTGTTATTAGCCCATCCACCACTTTAAACTGGTAGCCTGGATAAATGTAAAGGTCTGTCCATCCCTCAAAGGGTTCAAAGGGCTTGGTCTCAAGGGCTCTGACGACGGTGGTGCCAACCGCTATTACTTTTTTACCCTTCTCTTTAGTCTCCATTATTAAATCTACCGTTTCCTTGGGAATTTTTATGTATTCGGGGTCTACGCGATGTTCCTCTATCCTTTCCACTTTTACCGACTTGAAGGTGCCATAAGACACGTGCAAGGTTATAAAGGCGGTTTTTATGCCAAAGTCCTTCAGCCTTTGAAGTAGCTCCTCTGAAAAGTGTAAAGACGCAGTCGGTGCGGCAACGGAACCCTCCTCCTGGGCAAATACTGTCTGATAATATACCCTGTCTATTTCTTCCTCTTCCCTCTCAAGATAAGGGGGGATTGGGATCTTTCCATATTTGTCCAAAGCCTTTGCGGGGTCATGTGTGTTTAGCCTTACTCTGAATTTGCCACCTTCTATGTGTTCCAAAACTTCCACTTCAAAATCTTCTGCCACCAATATTTTGATGCCCTCCCTTATCCCCTTTCCTCCTATTAGGGCATCCCAAGTGTGTTTGTCTATGTAATCTGTTAGCAAAATCTCTACCTTGCCACTGGTAGGTTTTCTGCCGTAAAGTCTTGCGGGCAAAACCTTTGAGTTGTTAAAGACCAAAAGGTCTCCTTCCTCCAAGTATTGAGGAATATTCCAAAAAATGTCGTGCTTTATGCTTTTGTCTTTTCTATTTAAAACCATAAGCCTTGCGCTGTGGCGTGGGACCGCTGGATATTTGGCAATTAGCTCCGGCGGAAGGTAGTAGTCAAAGTCCTTTAAGTTCATAAATATATTCTACAACCCTTATAAGCTTGCCTTCTTAAAACCAAGAGAATAAAATTTACCCACAGGAGGGAAAGTCATGAAAAAGGCTTTGGTCTTTTTTGCTACCCTTGGCTTGAGCTTTGGTGCGGACCAAGTGATCCTAAAAAAACCTCCCGCTTCTTTGGGAAAGTATTATCCTCCTCAGTCCAACAGGTTTGAGTATGTGTCTGTTATGCACGAGATGAGCACTGCCTTTTATGGAGTGAGGCTAAACATCAATGAAGGAAGATGGGACAGGGCTTTAGATTGGGCTAACCGGCTAAAGGATGCCTACACGAGGGCACAAAACATGGTGCCAGAATGGAAAGATTATTTCAAGCCCGCCTTGGCAGACCAGCTTATAAACGCAGTGAGGGCAAAGAACCCAGACCAAGTGATAAAAGCATCCAGAGAGCTGGGAGAAATCTGCACCAAGTGTCACGCAGAAAACCAAATAGCGGTAAAGCTCGTCTATCATTACCCACCCTTTGCCACCTTAAAGATGGAGGACCCAATAGAGTTTGACCAGCTTAGCCCCAAGGAATACATGAGAAAGCTCTCGGATTCCATGAAAGCCCTAAGAATTTTCCTTCTGCAGGGCGATGTCCAAAAGGCAAGGGAAGCGGGAGAGCAGGTAGTGGAAAGGGTCAAGGGAACGGAGGCTGTATGTTCCAAGTGTCATACAGACAAAACAGTTGTGGATAGAATACACGGAAAGGACCACGACCAAGCCCTTGCGTCCATTCAAAGGCTTTTGAAGGAACCGCAACCCAACAGGGATGCCATCTTCAGGGCTATGAGCGTAGTAGGGCAATCCTGTAATAGATGCCACAATCTACACTTGGTCCCTGCTATGGTGCAAGAAGCCTTTAGAAAATGATCCTGCTTGTGCTTTTTTCCCTTCTTCTCTTTGGGTGTGGAAAATTTGAGGAGTTGGCAAGGGAGGAGGATCTATTAGAAAGACCGCAGGCAAAAAGGTGTGCGGACTGCCACGCAGAGATCTTTAAAGAGTGGGAAAAGAGCCGACATGCAAAGGCATGGGTCAGCGAGCAATTTCGTTTAGAGTCAGAAAACTACACAAAGAACAAATGCCTTTCCTGCCACGCCCCCCATCAGGCGGACCCAGATAAAAAACCCCTTCTGAGGGTGGAGTTCAAAGAGGATGGCGTCAGCTGTGTTGCCTGCCACTTCAAGGAGGAAACCAAAGCCATGCACGGACCCCTGAAGGTTTGGTCCCCTCCGCATCCATCAAAGGAGGACCTTAGCTACCTCCGTTCTAACTTCTGTGCAGGTTGCCACCAAGAAACCTTCAAACAGTGGCAGATGGTAAAAACCCAAAAAAGCTGTCAGGACTGCCACATGCCAAGCCTTGGTAAAAGGGACTTAATTCAAAAGTTTCCCTTTCATCTATTCCATTTGGCAAAGCCAAGACATTCCCATGAATTCCCAGCCCTAAAGGCAAAGCCCGAGGATCTGTTGCTTGAAGTAAAGGACGGAAAACTTTACATAACCAATGTGGGCGTGCCCCACAACCTTCCCACCGCAGACCAAGGAGATCCCAAGCTTTACATAACAGTTATTGTTAATACCCCTCAAGAACAGCAAACCATAAGAAGGCTACTCTCCGCCCAAGCAAAAACTGCCTTAGAACACGGAGAACCCTACGAGGTAGAACTACCCCAAGAGTTCAAAAACCTAAAGGTTCTGATCCATAGGAGGCTTTCTCATAGCGAGGAGAGGGAGCTGATCCTTGAAAGGGAATTTAATTGATGCTTTTTACCGCTGAATGTTTTATCCCCACATCCACAGGGTAAGCTATTGAAATCTTCCCTACTCTGAGGCTGCTTTTAAAAATCCCTCAATAACTGTTGACTAAAATTTTTGAGATTGTATATTAATATTAATACTCTCAGGAGGTGAAATCGTGCTGGAAAAGGTAGAGGTGGGCAAGAAGGTTAAAGTTTTGGACATTGAAGGAAAGGAGGATAGCCTAAGAAAGCTTCAGGCTATGGGTATAAGAAAGGGTAAGGTGTTGGAAGTGGTGCAGAAGCTGGGTAGGAGTATGGTGGTCAAAGTAGACCACTCTAAGATAGCTATAAGCAAGAGCTTGGCACAAAAGATAAAGGTTCAATGAAGATCAACGTAGCCCTTGTGGGAAATCCTAATGTAGGCAAAACGAGCCTTCTCAATCAGATTGCTGGAACCACACTGCGGGTTGGAAACTGGGCAGGCACCACCGTAGAAAAGAAGGAAGGTAAAGCCTTTTACAAGGGTTATGAGATTTACTTGGTGGATTTGCCCGGTATTTACAGCCTTGAGCCCTTCTCCGAGGCGGAGCAGGTGGCAAGGGACTACCTTTTGAGCCAAAAGCCCGATGTGGTGGTAAATGTGCTGGAAACTCCCAACATGGAAAGGGACCTCCTACTAACCGCAGAACTACTGGAGATGGAATTGCCTACCGTGATTGCTTTGAACATGGTGGACGAAGCCCGAAGGCTCGGCATAGAGGTGGATAAGGAAAAGCTTTCTGAACTTTTGGGAGTAAAGGTAGTCCAAACTAACGGCAGGACTGGAGAGGGGAAAAGGGAACTTTTGGAAGCAATAGTCCAAACTTACGAGCAAAAGATAAAGCCCTTTCCCTTGAGGTACTCCCAAACCTTAGAAGAATACCTTTCCAAGGTGGAGGGAAATACCAAGTTTGAAAAGATCAAAAAAGCCCAAGAACTTTACGGAGAGGATTTTGATAAACTTTTGAAGGACGAGAGATTTGCCTTTGCCCATGGTTTGTTCTACAAGGTGGTAAAAAAGGTCAATCAGGGTGCCTTTGAGCTGACGGACAGTTTAGATAAACTCCTTTTGCATCCAATCTTTGGTCTGTTTTTCTTTTTGTTTTTGATGTTTTTTATGTTCAAAATAGCTTTTGATTTTTCTGCCCCTTGGATGGAGTGGCTGGACGGTTTTATGAATAACTTTATTTCTCCTTTGATAGTTTATATTTTGGGTGAATCTTTGCTTTCAAGGTTTTTATCCGAGGCGGTTGTAGGTGGTGTGGGCTTTGTGCTTACCTTTTTACCCCTGATCGCTAGCATTCTTTTTATCCTCTCCCTGCTTGAGTTTTCTGGATATCTGCCAAGGGTTGCCTTTTTGATGGATGGTTTGATGCATAGGATTGGACTGCATGGCACCGGTTTTATTCCCCTCCTTTTGGGCTTTGGTTGTAATGTGCCCGCCATAATGGCGTCAAGGGTAATGGAGACAAAAAGGGACAAACTCTTGGTTTTGGCAATGGTCCCCTTTATGAGCTGTCCCGCAAGGCTTGTGGTTTTTTCTTTCTTTGCAGTTCTCTTTTTTCCAAATCCCGCCCTTGTGATTTTTCTGCTCTATCTTTTTGGTGTTCTGGTTGCCTTTTTAACCTCTTTTCTTCTTCAAAAGCTGGTTTATAGAGGTGCTTTGCACCATATGATCTTGGAACTTCCACCCTATCGTTTGCCTGCCCTAAAGCTGGTGCTTAGGATCACCTGGGCACATGTGAAACATTTCATATACAGGGCTGGAACCCTAATATTTGCGGTTTCTGTGGTTCTTTGGGCTATGCTAAATTTACCCCCGGGCGTTTCCAATCCAAAGGATAGCGTTGCGGGTTATGTAGGCAGGGCGTTGGTGCCCATATTCAAACCAATGGGACTTGAAGATTGGCAGATCACCACATCCCTTATTCCAGCTTTTCTGGCTAGGGAGGTCGTTCTTAGCTCTATGGGAGTTATCTACTCGGTGGAGGAAGAGAAAAAGGAAGAGTTTGAACCCAAAAAGGCACTTCAGGAGCAAGGAGTAGCCTTTGTCAATGCCCTTAAAGAATCGGTTCTTAATGTTTTAAACCCAATGCCAAAAGCCTTTGAGGTTGAGGAGGAACACTCCCAACTAAAGTCTGCCGTTAAAAACTCCATGAACCCAGCCCAAGCCCTTGCCTTTATGGTCTTTATACTCTTATACACCTCCTGCTTAGGCACGGTGGCAGTTTTGCAAAAGGAGGGAGG
>DAIRFT010000070.1:0-3840 GCA_036794885.1 Thermocrinis sp.
AGACTATGAATACACCCTAAAGTATGCCTACGCATCCACACAAATAGGCAAAGCCATCCTCCAGCTCAAATAGCCTTGGGTATGATTATTGCACCATCCTCTCCCTCCAAAAGCTCAGCCCTTCCCTCCAAAAACATAATGCCCGTAAGCAAACAGGCTATGGCATCTATCTCATCCTTAGTGTATTTTCTGTCCTCCAAATTAAAGCCAAGCCTCCTGTATAGCTCCAATATAGCCTTCTTATCCTTCCGCCCCACCCCCATAACATCATAAAAAGCCCCCGGAAAAACCTCATAGACCGCCTTTCCCCACCCTTCCATCACAGTTTTTAGCCTTATGCCCCTCTCCGTCAAAAGACGCATGGGACCCAAAGAAACAGGAAAGAACTTTATGCCCCTTTCCCTCAGCATCAGGTCGCAAGCCCTAAAGTGGGGACCCCTCTCCTGCAGGTTAGCCCTCCCCTTTGGCAAAGACAGTGGGGCATCTATGAAGATATGAGAAAAACCCTTAGAAAGCTCCAAGATCTCCTCATCCTTGTGCAGCACAAGGCAGGTTAGTTTGCCATCCTCTAAGTATGCCACTCCCGAGTTTCTCCTTTCCGAACCCGCCAAATCAATGCCAAGGGCTTTCATCTTAATCCTTTGAAGAACTCTTTTAACATAAGCTTGGCAGGTTCCACAGGCTTATAAACCCACTTTAATCTATGATTAAAGACAGGCTCATCCAAAAGGTTATACTGGCTCATAACCGCCCCCGCCCTTTCATCCTGTGCCAAAAATACCACCTTGTCTATACGGACTAAAACCAATGCGTAAGCACACATGGCACAGGGCTCCAAAGAAACATACATGGTGCAACCATGAAGATATTTTTGGTTTAGCTTTTTTAGGGCTTTTTTTATAGCCAAAAGCTCTGCATGGGCAGTAGGGTCCTGCAAACTCTCCACCCTGTTGTGGGCTCTTGCGATAACTTTTCCGTCCTTGACCACCACCGCACCCACCGGCACCTCTCCAGCACCAAAAGCCCTCTTTGCCTGCCTAAGACACTCTTTTATCCACCGGTCTTCCATGCTTTCAAAATGTTAAAGCCCTTTCTTTTTGTTTTCAAAAACTTAAGGAAGGGAAAAGGTATCCCACACGGTGGGCTCGGAACATAAGGAGGTGTGCATATGGAAAACAAAGCCCAAACAGTCGCCATCCCACACGGTGGGCTCGGAACTTTTGTCTATTACATATAGGAGAAGCCTCCAAGCACGTCGCCATCCCACACGGTGGGCTTAGAACCCGACTAAGGTAACTAGTGAAAAAGCAAGACAGGTGGTCATGTCGCCATCCCACACGGTGGGCTTAGAACCTCAAATCACCGCATTAACTAAAATAAGACATATCAATCATTTTGTCAAGGGGACACCCTTTTCAAATGAAGTTAATTTTCCGAAATCCGAGATCATGCAAAGTTGAGTCTGTTATTATCAAATTTAAGTCCTTGTCTTCCAATGCTTTCCGCCACTGACCATAATTACGGCATTACAGCATTACATAATTACAGCTTTACGGTGAGACTGTCTCCCAAAAAGCTTGAAAATCCAAGCCTCAACCCTCTCAAAATTGAAACAGCCCACCGGAAGGGCACACTAAAGCATATTCAGTTGCCAAGTTGAACAAGGGTCCCAGTGGAACCCTCAAGCTTCCTTAAAGGGACTATAAAATCATAACACAAAATAGTGGGTGGAAGCTCTCTTTTAGCCCTTGTGGATGAGAAGGTAAGGTGGATAAAAAAGCGGGCTATCAAAGAAAAGCAGAAGCGGACAAAAGAACAGGGGTCTGTGTTATAATTTAAATGCCATGCCTAAGCTTTCTCCAAGGGATATAAAAAGGAAGATCCAGGGGATAAAGAACACCAGAAGGATCACCAACGCCATGAAGGTGGTCTCCGCCGCCAAGCTGAGAAAAGCCCAGGAGGCAATATACGCCTTAAGACCATATTCAAAAAGGCTCTATGAGGTGCTTGCCCACCTTTCTGCCCATGTGGATATAAGCATGCATCCTCTTTTGGAGGTTAGGGAGGAAAGAAGGGTTGATATTATTCTTATAACTGCGGATAGGGGCTTGGCGGGTGCCTTCAACTCAAACGCAATAAAGAGGACGGAAGAGCTTATCGCAGAAAAAAAGCAAAATGGCATAGAGGTATCCCTTATCCTTATAGGACGCAAGGGTGCCCAATACTTTCAAAAGAGAAGCTGGAAGGTTTTAAAGTCTTACGAGGAGGTCTTTAGAAAGGAGATCAACTTTGATGTGGTCAAGGAGGTGGGCGAGTCAGTCCGGCAAAGATACCAAAACAAAGAGACGGACGGGGTGTATCTGATAAACAACGAAATGGTCACAAGGGTAAATTACAAGCCCGTGGTTAGAAGGTTCTTGCCTTTTGAAAGGATAGAGGAGAAGGAACAGGATTATAGCTCCTACGAGTTTGAGGTGGATGCGGAAACCTTCATAAACAAGCTGATTGACCTGTATTTGAACTGTCAGCTTTACAGGGCTATGCTTGAGTCCAACGCAGCAGAGCACTTTGCCCGAATGGTGGCTATGGATAACGCCACGCGCAACGCAGACGAGCTCGTGAAAACTTGGACTTTGATCTTCAACAAGGCAAGGCAGGAGTCCATAACCTACGAGCTTGTGGATATAGTCAATGCAGTGGAAGCTATGAAGTGAAATGTTTGGCTTTTTCAAAAAGTCAGAAGAGGAAAAGTTAGCGGAAAAGGGAGACAAATCTGCCATTCTTAAGCTCATAGAAAAGGGCAAAAAAGACAAGGCTATAGAAATCTTAGAAAAATTCAAAGAAGACCCTGAACTGAGACCCATTCTTTTCAAGCTTTACATGGAGGAGGGCAAATATTACTATGCCTACCAACTGGTGGAATACTACGATAGAAATTTAGCCACCGCCAAAGAAAGGGCACTTCTCTACGAAAAAGTGGGAGAGACCCAAAAGGCGGTGGAGGAGTACTCCAAGGTAGGGGACTATGAGAGCCTTTATAGGGCTGGGATGCTTTTGAAGGATGCACAGCCCAAGGAGAGCCTTGAGTTCTTTGAGAGGGCTTTCAAGCTGGCAAAGGAAACCCAAAAGAAGGAACTGGAAGAACACATTTTGGAGATAAAGCAAAGGCTTGGGCTTGTGGAGGTAAAAAAAGAGGGCTTTTTGGAAAGGCTCCGCAAGGGTTTAAGAAAAACGAGGGAGCTCCTTGAGTTTGGCGTTATTTTTGCGGGGAGGAAGGTGGACGAAGAACTATTGGAAGAGCTTGAAGAGAGGCTCATAAGGGCAGACATTGGGGTAAAGACTGCGGAGCAACTGGTGGAGGAGCTAAGAAAGGAAGCTATAAGAAAAAACATAAAAACCTGGGAAGGGCTTTTGCCTGTGCTTAGGGAAAAGCTACTGGGCTACATAGGTGGCTGTAAAGGAGAGTTAAAGGAAGGCAAGGTTTATCTCTTTTTGGGGGTCAACGGTTCTGGAAAGACCACCACCATAGGAAAGCTCGCCCATAGGTTCAAAAGTCAAGGGAAAAAGGTTCTGCTCTGTGCTGGAGACACATTCAGGTCTGCGGCGATAGAGCAGTTGCAGGTTTGGGCTCAGAGGAGCGGAGCGGATATAGTCTATAAGGAGGAGGGTGCAGACCCTGCGTCGGTGGTCTATCAGGCTTTGGAAAAGGCTCAGAAGGAAAACTACGATGTGGTTTTGATAGATACCGCTGGAAGGCTACACACAAAGGAGCCACTTATAAGGGAGCTAAGGAAAATAAAGCAAGGCGTTCAGAAGTTCTACCCAGAGGAGCCCACCGAA